>NZ_JABWRY020000003.1 GCF_014269205.2 Pseudomonas kermanshahensis | reverse complement strand
GCTCCCACAGGGGTTTACGGCGTTTATGCCCGCTGGATCAGAAATCCTTGCACAGGCGCAAGGCGTCGTAGATCGCCGCATGCACGTTGCGCTGGGCCACGCAGTCGCCAATGCGGTACAGCAGGTAGCCCTCGCCCGGCTGGCTGAGGATCGGCTGCGGCTTGATGGCAAACAGCGCCTCCACATCGATCTGGCCCTTGTTGCGCGAGCCATCCTTCAGCGCGTAGTACAGCTCCTCGTCAGGGCGCACGCCGTTCTCGACCACCACCTGGTCAACCACGCGTTCTTCCTTGGCACCGGTGTATTCGTTCTCCAGCACCGCCACCAACTTGTCGCCTTCGCGGTAGACCTTTTCCAGCATCATGTCGCCGGTCATGATCACTTCTTTGGGGTACATGCTGCGGTAGTAGGTCGGGAAGGTCGTGCCGCCCATGGCCACGCCTGGCTTGATGTCGTCGGTGACGATTTCGACCTGGCTGCCCTTGTCGGCAATGTAGTCCGCCGTCGACATGCCGGTGAACTCGCAGATGGTGTCGTACACCAGCACGTTCTTGCCCGGCGCAACCTTGCCATCGAGCACATCCCAGCTGCTGACCACCAGCCCTTCGGCCGCGCCCCAGTGCTCGTTCTGCTCGACGAACGGATGGCCGCCCACCGCCAGCACGATAACGTCCGGGCGCAGGTCCTGGATCGCGTCCACGCTGGCAGCGGTGCCCAGGCGCAGGTCGACTTTCAGGCGTGCCAGTTCCAGTTGGTACCAGCGGGTGATACCGGCGATCTGGTCGCGCTGCGGTGCCTTGGCGGCGATGGTGATCTGCCCGCCGATCTGGTCTTTCTTCTCGAACAGGGTCACGTCGTGGCCGCGCTCGGCAGCCACGCGGGCGGCTTCCATGCCGGCAGGGCCGGCGCCAACCACCACTACCTTGCGCTTGACGCCGGTGGTCTTCTCGATGATGTGCGGCACGCCCATGTATTCACGGGAGGTCGCGGCGTTCTGGATGCACAGTACATCCAGGCCTTGGTACTGGCGGTCGATGCAGTAGTTGGCACCGACGCACTGTTTGATCTGGTCGATCTGCCCCATCTTGATCTTGGCGATCAGGTGCGGGTCAGCCATGTGCGCGCGGGTCATGCCGACCATGTCGACATAGCCGCCTTCGAGGATGCGCGTGGCCTGGTTGGGGTCTTTGATGTTCTGCGCGTGCAGCACCGGGACCTTGACCACTTCCTTGATGCCGGCCGCCAGGTGCAGGAACGGCTCCGGCGGGTAGCTCATGTTCGGGATAACGTTGGCCAGGGTGTTGTGGGTGTCGCAACCCGACCCCACCACGCCGATGAAGTCGAGCATGCCGGTCGCGTCGTAATAGGCGGCGATCTGCTTCATGTCCTCGTGGCTCAGGCCATCGGGGTGGAATTCGTCGCCGCAGATACGCATACCCACGCAGAAGTCGTCGCCGACCTCGGCGCGCACCGCCTTGAGCACTTCCATGCCGAACTTCATGCGGCCTTCGAACGTACCGCCCCATTCGTCGGTACGCTTGTTGACCCGCGGGCTCCAGAACTGGTCGATCATGTGCTGGTGCACGGCCGACAGTTCGACGCCGTCCAAGCCGCCTTCTTTGGCACGCCGCGCAGCCTGCGCGTAGTTGCCGATCACCCGCCAGATCTCTTCCACCTCGATGGTCTTGCAGGTGGCACGGTGCACGGGTTCACGGATACCCGACGGCGACATCAGGGTAGGCCAGTTGAAGCCGTCCCAACGCGAGCGACGGCCCATGTGGGTAATCTGGATCATGATCTTGGCGCCATGCTTGTGCATGGCGTCGGCCAGGTTCTGGAAGTGCGGAATGATGCGGTCGGTCGACAGGTTGACCGACGCCCACCACTCTTGCGGGCTGTCGATGGCGACCACGGACGAGCCGCCGCAGATCGCCAGGCCGATGCCGCCCTTGGCCTTCTCTTCGTAGTACTTCACATAGCGGTCGGTCGTCATGCCGCCGTCAGTGGCGTAGACCTCAGCGTGCGCGGTGCTGAGCACGCGGTTGCGGATGGTCAGTTTGCCGATCTGGATCGGCTGGAACATTGCTTCGAATGCCATGACGCTATCTCCGGCTTACAACGGCTTTGTAACGAACAGGCCATCTTCGTGGCCTTCTTCCGACCCGCCATAGACCTGCTCGGCCACGGTGCGGATCTTGCTGCCACGGGCAGCGAGAATCTGGTCCATTGCGCCGGCGAACCAGCCGGTGAACATGTAGTCGACCTTGCGGCCAACCTTGCCGTACACGTAGACGAAGGCGGAGTGCTTGAGCTTGACGCTGCAGGTGCCTTTGTCCAGGTCGATGTCCTGGATCTCGAACAGGCCCCAGCCACGCTGGGACAGGCGCTTCATGTAATGCTCGAACACCGCCACGCCTTCCAGGCCATGGCACTCGGCTTCTTTTTCACACCAGTGCCAGGCCGACTTGTAGCCCGCCTTGTAGAGGATCTCGGCATAGGCGTCGGCGCCCAGCACTTCCTCGATACCGATGTGGTTGTTAACGAAGAAATGGCGTGGCACGTACAGCATCGGCAAGGCGTCGCTGGTCCAGACACCGGTCTCGCTGTCGACTTCGATTGGCAATTGCGGGGCGATCTTGGCCATGGAAACTCAACTCCATAAAATTTTTTATTGGGATGCCCCGGCGTTGCTGGCAGGGGCTTTCAGGCTTGGAGAGCGGCTTACTCGCCCCAGACATCCTTGAGGACGTTTACCCAGTTCTCGCCCATGATCTTGCGCACCACACGCTCGGAGTGGCCGCGCTTGAGCAAGGTCTCGGTGAGGTTGGGGAACTCGCCAACGGTGCGAATGCCCAGCGGGTTGATGATCTTGCCGAAATTGGTCAGGCGACGGGCATAGCCCTTGTCGTGGGTCAGGTATTCGAAGAAGTCCTGGCCGTGGCCCTGGGTGAAGTCGGTGCCGATGCCGATGGCGTCTTCACCAACGATGTTCATGGTGTATTCGATGGCTTCGGCGTAGTCGTCGATGGTCGAATCGATGCCCTTGGCCAGGAACGGCGCAAACATGGTCACGCCAACGAAACCGCCGTGGTCGGCGATGAACTTCAGCTCTTCGTCCGACTTGTTGCGCGGGTGCTCCTTGAGCCCCGACGGCAGGCAGTGCGAGTAGCACACCGGCTTCTTCGATTCGAGAATGACTTCTTCAGAAGTCTTGGAGCCCACGTGCGACAAGTCGCACATGATGCCGACGCGGTTCATTTCGGCGACGATCTCGCGGCCGAAGCCCGACAGGCCGCCGTCACGCTCGTAGCAGCCGGTGCCGACCAGGTTCTGGGTGTTGTAGCACATCTGCACGATGCCCACGCCCAGCTGCTTGAACACGTCCACGTAGGCGATCTGGTCTTCGAACGCGTGAGCGTTCTGGAAGCCGAAGAGGATGCCGGTCTTGCCCAGTTCTTTCGCCTTGCGGATGTCGGCGGTGGTGCGCACCGGCATGACCAGGTCGCTGTTGTCTCGGATCAGCTTCTGGCTGGAGGCGATCTGGTCGACCGTGGCCTTGAACCCTTCCCAGACCGACACCGTGCAGTTGGCCGCAGTCAGGCCGCCTTTGCGCATGTCTTCGAACAGCTCGCGGTTCCATTTGGCAATGATCAAACCGTCAATGACGATGCTGTCGGCGTGTAATTCGGCTGGGCTCATCAGGCTGTCCCCTTTTATTGAGTTGGGTCACGCCGAACATTGTGCCGGCGCTTTGGGGCCAGCATATGCCTGTGCCCCGCGGCGCCCCGATGCAAAAACGACAGGGGGTTTGCCGAAAGCGTCAATGCGCGACATGAGCACGTCTGGCACGCCGTTCGGGGATGAGAGACAGTCTCGATAACGACCTCTGCGGCCCTTAGATGAACATTTGGTCAGGGAGCTTTCGCGCGGCCTCTGGCTGAGCGAGAATCCCAGCGATTCCACAGCCTGTTGAGGAGATAACGGATGAAATCAATGGCATGGCTGGTGCTGCTGGCCGTCGTGAGCGGGGCCCAGGCCGGTGAGGAAGAAAGCACGCCTTGCGACAATGTCGAGACCGACCAGCAGACGTTCGAGTGCGCGGTGTTCAACAAGCAGACCGCCGAGCGTGAGCTGAAGTCGGCCTATGACGACCTGCTTCAACGCATGCGCGAGCAGTATGGCGACGAAGCTGGCCTGCAGTCGCGAATCGAATCCGCCGAAAAACTCTGGAGCCAACTGCGCGATGCCGACTGCAAAGTCGAAACCCATGCCGAACAGCCAGGCAGCAAAGCCTACCAGGCTGCATTGAACAGCTGCATCGCCCAGCGCAGCGATGAGCGCTCGGAATACTTGCGCAGCCTAGGCCCACAAAACAGTGAAGAGCCGGCACCTGAAGACTGATCCAGACGGGTTCGAAGGATCTCCTCCAGAGGAACAACGTGCTGCTGATAGTCACTGCGCCATTTCCAGATAGTGCGCCAAGACCACGGACTTGCAACGTGTGTCTTGGTCCCCTCAACTATCAAGGAACAACGAAATGGCTGACATCAAAGTTGAAATGGAAAAAATCCGCAAAGAAGGTCAAGAGCGCGTAGCCGCTACCGGCCAGACGATCTGTGTATTCGCTGAAAATGTGCCTGCTGGCATTGCCGAAGACATCCTGGCAGGTATGCGGTTGATGACCGAACTGGCCAACAAGAAGTTCGACAAGGAAACCCAGCAGCGCGAGTGGTACAACTTCTACAACGATGGTTTGATCAAGTTCGGCTGGACCATGACGGGTGCCGCACATGCCGAAGATGCCATCGATGAGGACAACCTGACCCTGGCAGAGCTGATGACCAAATCCATCACCATCAGCGTGGCCCGTGACCCTCGTCGCACCGCCTGTGCCAAGCGTGTTCTGCAAGTCGTCGTGCAGAAGCCGGAAATCAAGGCACACCTGGAAAAGCACAGCCATAGCGAGTCCGGCAAGTCGAGCAACTTCGTGGTAGCCCAATGCGAAATGACGCCACAAGGCTTGCCAACGATGCACATGACCAGCTTCCAGGCCAGCTACAACTCGAAAATCGAACGTGAAGGCGCCCTGACCCGCAAGGTCGACAAGTCTTCGACCCGCGTCTATCGCGCGTCGCAGCAGGGTACGTTCAGCGTTCGTCACTTCAATGCTGCGCGTGATCTTGTGAATGAGAAGATCAAAGGCGACATCGCCGCCTTCCTCGCTATCTAACTAGCGAGGCTGGGTACCAGGATTTGCTGGTACCCAGTTCCCCTCATCAAGGAGCGATGCCGCATGAGCGATGCAAGCCTGGACACTCGGATATTCGAGGAGCGGCTGAGAATCAAACCCGCTCCATGGCTGACACTCGAAACATGGGAAGACTTGCAGCTGTGCCTGCGTTATTCACAGGCCATGGCCAATGAAAAATACTCGATGGAAACCCAGCCTGAGCAATGGTTTACCGTCGTTATCGCCACGTTGCAAACACTGCAATTCACCGTGTTTGAACATACGCATAAAGCCATTGCATATGAGCCGCACCTGCTCGCTTTAAGCGATGTGTACAGTGGTTATCTGCCACCGCTGCGGGCTAAAGGTCCCTGGTTCAAAAGCCTTGAAGCAAACGTTAAAGCCGCTTTGCAATCTGCGGGCAGGCACACCTTTAACGTCATGAACGCCTCTTCACATCTGAGCATCGAAATGGATCATGAAGGGGACAAGATCCCCGTTGCGATCCTGTTTTTCGCCTACTGCGTAACCGACCCTGCCCAACCTACCCGGAAGTTGAACCTGGTATTTGACCATCTGGGCGCACGCTTCAACCCGGGCGACTTCGCTCCATTGCGCAAGGACCTGCAGGCCAGAAACCGTGAAAAGCTGCTGGCCATTCTCAAACGCGAGCTGGAATGAAGCTTATTTTGCACGGGCAGGTTGACGTTCCTCCCGTGGGCACTTTCCAAACCTCAACTTGTAGCGCCGCGTGAAATACGATGGCAGTTCAAAGCCACACGCAAGGCTGACCTCGGTCACCGACATGTCTGTCTGGGCCAACAGCTGACGCGCCTTGTCCAGCCGCAGTGCAAGGTAAAAACTGCTGGGCGTTTCATTGAGGTGCATACGGAACAGGCGCTCCAGTTGGCGCCGTGTCACTTTGATCGCAGCGGCCAGGTCCAGCGTGCTCAAGGGTGGCTCGGTGTGTTTTTCCATTTCGCCGATGGCATGGACCAGCTTCTTGTTACTGATACCGTAACGCGCACCTATCTGCATGCGCTGGTGGTCCTGGCGCTGACGGATGCGACCCAGCACGAATTGCTCGGACACCTTCACGGCCAGGTCGCTGCCGTGAGACTGGGCGATCAGGTGCAGCATCAGATCAATCGAAGCAGTGCCGCCGGCACAGGTAATGCGGCTGCGGTCGATTTCGAACAGCTCCTGGGTCGCCTGCAGGCCCGGGTAGCGCTCCTTGAACGCCTCCAGCGCCTCCCAGTGCAGTGTCGCCCGGTAGCCGTCCAGCAAGCCCGCCTCGGCCAGCACCATTGCTCCCGTGTCGATTCCCCCGAGCATGACCGCCTCATGGTTCAGCCGACGCAGCGCATGCAGGAGCTTCGGCGGGATATTGGCCAGTGGCTCGAAACCCGCTACTACCAGCAGGATGTTGACGGGCTCACCCTCCCCCAGTGCGGCGTCGGCATTCACCGACATGCCATTGCTCGCCAGCACCGCCTCACCGTCCAGGCTGAGCACCTGCCACCGGTACAACTGGCCGCCAAAACGGTTGGCCACCCGCAGAGGCTCCACCGCCGAAATGAACCCCATCGCGGAAAAGCCCGGCACCAACAGAAAGGCAATCGTCTCCATCATCCGCTACTCCACAGAAACTGGTCGCCCAGGTGCTAATTCCTGTCGCCAGCGTGCGCTTGACCAAGGTCCGGCCAGCGTAGCGTATTCAAACGGTCCGCAGAGGCCGCCCTCAATAACAATATGCACTGCCGATGGAGAGCCACCATGCACAGCTTGATCCGCCGCAGCCTGTTGTCCCTTGCCCTGAGCAGCATCGTTGCAACCCCGCTTTTCGCCGCCGAGCCCGCGGCCTGCAAGAACGTGCGCCTTGGCGTGGTCAACTGGACCGACGTCATCGCTACCAGCGCCATGGCCCAAGTACTGCTCGATGGCCTGGGTTACCAGACCAAGCAGACCAGCGCTTCGCAGCAGATCATCTTTGCCGGCATCCGCGACAAACGCCTGGACATGTTCTTGGGTTACTGGAACCCGATCATGACCCAGACCATCACTCCGTTTGTCGATGCCCAGCAGGTCAAGGTGCTCGACAAGCCCAGCCTGGAAGATGCCCGCGCCACCCTGGCAGTGCCTAAGTACCTGGCTGACAAGGGTTTGAAGACCTTCGCCGATATCCATAAGTTCGAGAAGGAGCTGGGCGGGAAAATCTACGGCATCGAGCCGGGGTCCGGCGCCAATACCCAGATCAAGGCGATGATCGCCAAGAACCAGTTCGGCCTGGGCAAGTTCCAGCTGGTCGAGTCCAGCGAGGCCGGCATGCTCGCCGCGGTCGACCGTGCCGTGCGGCGCAAGGAGGCGGTGGTGTTCTTCGGCTGGGCGCCGCACCCGATGAATGTGAACATCGACATGGCCTACCTGGGCGACAGTCAAGGCGCGCTCGGCCCTGATGAAGGCCGCGCCACGGTGTGGACGGTCACCGCGCCGGACTACGCCGAACGCTGCCCCAACGCTCACCGCCTGCTGGCCAACCTGAAGTTCAGCGCCGAGGACGAGAGCCGCATGATGCAGCCGCTGCTCGACCACAAGGACGCGCTGGAGTCGGCCCGCCAGTGGCTCAAGGACCACCCCGAGGACAAGGCCCGCTGGCTTGAAGGGGTGACCACCTTCGATGGCAAGCCCGCTGCGGACAACCTCAAGCTTACCGCCAACTGATCCGGCCCTTTCGCAGCACAAGGCTGCTCCTACAGGTGCAGCGCTAAGCTCAGGGTCACTGCTGACCCTGTGGGAGCGGCTTGCCCCGCGAAAGGCCACCACCGACATCACAAGGAACCGCCATGAACCACGACGTCATCATCACCTGCGCCCTCACCGGTGCCGGCGACACCGCCTCCAAAAGCCACTTGGTCCCAGTTACCCCCAAGCAGATCGCCGAAGCCGCCGTCGAAGCCGCCAAAGCCGGCGCCACCGTGGTCCACTGCCACGTCCGCGACCCGCAAACCGGCCGCTTCAGCCGCGACGTGAACCTGTACCGCGAAGTCATGGAGCGCATCCGTGAAGCCGACGTGGACATCATCGTCAACCTCACCGCTGGCATGGGCGGCGACCTGGAAATCGGCCCAGGCGAAACGCCCCTGGAGTTCGGCCCAGGCACCGACCTGATCGGCCCGCTGGAGCGCCTGGCCCACGTCGAAGCGCTGCTGCCGGAAATCTGCACCCTCGACTGCGGCACCCTCAACTTCGGCGACGGCAACTCGATCTACGTCTCCACCCCGGCCCAACTGCGCGCCGGTGCCAAGCGCATCACCGAGCTGGGCGTAAAAGCCGAGCTGGAAATCTTCGACACTGGCCACCTGTGGTTCGCCAAGCAGATGATCAAGGAAGGCCTGCTCGACGACCCGCTGTTCCAACTGTGCCTGGGCATCCCATGGGGCGCGCCGGCCGACACCACCACCATGAAGGCCATGGTCGACAACCTGCCCGCCAACGTCACCTGGGCCGGCTTCGGCATCGGCCGCATGCAGATGCCCATGGCGGCCCAGGCCGTGCTGCTGGGCGGCAACGTGCGCGTCGGCCTGGAAGACAACTTGTACCTGGACCGTGGCGTGCTGGCCAGCAACGGCCAGCTGGTCGAGCGCGCGGTGGAGATCATCTCCCGCCTCGGCGCTCGCGTGCTGACCCCGGCCGAGGGCCGGGAAAAAATGAACCTCAAACGCCGCTGATCCCACTGGAGACCGCTATGCCTTTCATCACCGAGATCAAGACCTTCGCCGCCCTGGGTAGTGGCGTGATCGGCAGCGGCTGGGTCGCTCGCGCCCTCGCCCACGGCCTGGATGTCGTCGCCTGGGACCCAGCCCCCGGCGCCGAGCAGGCCCTGCGCAAGCGCATCGCCAACGCCTGGCCGGCGCTGGAAAAACAAGGCCTGGCGCCAGGCGCTTCGCCACAACGTTTGACCTTCGTCAGCACCATCGAAGCCTGCGTGCGTGACGCCGACTTCATCCAGGAAAGCGCCCCAGAGCGCCTGGACCTCAAGCTCGAACTGCACGCGAAGATCAGCGCTGCGGCCAAGCCTGATGCAATCATCGGCTCCAGCACCTCGGGCCTGTTGCCCAGTGAATTCTACGAGTCGTCCACCCACCCAGAGCGATGCGTGGTCGGCCACCCGTTCAACCCGGTCTACTTGCTGCCGCTGGTCGAAATCGTCGGCGGCAAGCGCACCTCGCCGGAGGCCATCGACGCGGCGAAAACCATCTACACCGCCCTCGGCATGCGCCCGCTGCATGTGCGCAAGGAAGTCCCCGGCTTCATTGCCGACCGCCTGCTCGAAGCGCTGTGGCGCGAGGCGCTGCACTTGGTCAACGACGGCGTGGCGACCACCGGCGAAATCGACGATGCAATCCGCTTTGGTGCCGGCCTGCGCTGGTCGTTCATGGGCACCTTCCTCACCTATACCCTGGCCGGTGGCGATGCAGGCATGCGCCACTTCATGTCGCAATTCGGCCCGGCGCTTAAACTGCCCTGGACCTACTTGCCAGCCCCCGAGTTGACCGACAAGCTGATCGACGATGTTGTGGACGGCACCTCCGACCAACTGGGCGATCGCAGCATCGCCGCGCTGGAGCGCTACCGTGATGACACTCTGCTGGCAGTGCTGGACGCGGTGAAAACCAGCAAGGCCAAGCACGGCATGGCCTTTAGCGATTGAGGAGACTCCAATGCCCGCACTGATCACCTACCGCACCCCGGTCCAGGAGGACTGGGTGGATTACAACGGGCACCTGCGCGATGCCTATTACCTGCTGATTTTCAGCTATGCCACCGATGCATTGATGGAGCGTATCGGCCTGGATGCCGACAGCCGCGGGCAAAGTGGGCATTCCCTGTTCACCTTGGAGGCGCACATCAACTACCTGCATGAAGTGAAGCTGGGTACCGAAGTGTGGGTGCAGACGCAGATCATCGGTTTTGATCACAAGCGCTTGCATGTTTATCACAGCTTGCACAGGGAAAATGTTGAGGGGCCTTTGGCAGCCAGTGAACAGATGTTATTGCACGTCTGCTTGAAAGCGTCGAAGGCATCTCCATTCGGTGATGTGACCACCGAGTGCATACAACGCCTAACGAAGCTCCAATACGGCATTCCACCACCCGCCTACGTCGGCCGCATCATTGGCCTGTTGCCACGGTAATGCAGGTGGGGCGAAGTCCAAACCAGGTACCGCAGCCCCACCTGTTCCCTAATATACATTTTAGACGGTCAGGGTATAGTTTCCCATCGAGCATCATCTCTGTCATAACAATAGCTGAATTTAGGGCTGGCGCTTCTTCCATTACCTTCCATGCAGTTGGAGATACCCAAGGCTGAAAACTTAATCACCCCCCCCGCAAAACTAAAGTTTGAACGCAGACCTGAGCATGCACCCATGCCTGCCGCCTCACCATTTGCCGTCCATTGAAGGCATGATAAAATATCGCCTTGCTGGACGCGAATGGTCGTCAGCGCATTGTTGTTCCAGTACCAAAAATCACCTTCACTGATATTTCCGCAATCCGCAAAAGTCAGCGCACCCCTTGATGTGACCGTCAAGCAGGCTGGAAGCCCTAATTTGGCGCGTTCGACACTCCTGATTCTCTTACCCGTAAAAGGAGGGTAGAAATTCTCAACCGTTTCTCTGCGTTCATTCATCGCTCTAGCAACATCATGGTTCGCTACCGTACCCAGAGCTTGCCCTTGATAACTCAAGCGTGGATTGGAGAAGAACAATTGCCGAGGGCAGGCCGGGCTGCACTCGCCAGCCATCTGCGTGCGGAACCTGAGGGAGCCCGACGCAGGTTTATACTGATATCCATGCGTGTAGGCATTACTCACACCGTCCCAGCTATGGGTCATACTAAAGTTATGACCGATCTCGTGCGACAATGAAGGGATGCAATAGATTGCCGTAAAACCTAAATGTTTTTCTGGGCCTGGTTTACCGCCACCACACTGCTCGTTATTGGTCACTAACATCGAGACGAGATCAGCACGCACCCGATCCCGCACAACTTTCACCTCCGGCATCCGGTACGTCAGATCATTGAGAAGCGTGACAAAATCTTTGCCGGTCTCATCGTGATTAGCGTCCATAAAACCGGCTAACTCATACGTTATAGCGACCTGGCTATTTTTTGTGATCTGATTGGCATCCTGCAATCCAAGGGTCAGCGCGGCGCGGTAGTTTGGATTCTTAGCACGGGCCTGATTGGTAGTGACAAACAGCAACCTGATCGTACTGTGTGCTGATTTCGGCGGTAGGTTGGTCTTGACTGTCGATACTTCACTTGCATGCCCCTGTGGAGGTTGACTGTCTTCAGGCGGCAACTTCGAACCGTCAATCTTTATTAACGCATGCTGTCTGCCTCCGAGGTATTCCAGTTGATAGCGCTGGCCATCCACGATCAAGTTACCGACCAACTGGGTGCCGTGGCGCACGATCGACAGGTAATAGCGAGGGTCGAAATCGATCTCAGCAGGTGAAGGGTGATTCAGCTTCCACGCCGAACGTCTATAACCCACCCAGCCTTCGTAACCACCGGCCATTGAATTAAAGTCGCGCAGGTTGAATTGGGCTGTTTTACCATCGGGCAATGTCACTGCCAAATGTTGAGTGCTGTTGCTGATCAGCTCCGCACTGACGTCAACCAGCGTAATTTCGTCGTTAGCTGGGTTCGCCAACAGAGTAGCCAGATACCCCGTGGCTGTTTTCTGAAGCGTACTGCGATCTGGGGTGGGTTCAAGCGTGAACAATTGCGTAACCGCGCTTGAAGTTCCGCTCTCTCGCGGTGTCGATGACGAGCAAGCCGCGAGCAACGCGCACCCGGCTATGGCGAGCCATGCCCTATAGGCAAATATTTTCATGATTCCGCCCCTCTGGAAGTCCATCGCCTATAGCAGAGCAGGTGTCACGCAGGCTCGTCACCTGGCAGAAATGTCAGGTAACCGCATACAAAACAGCGAATGACGGGCAATAAATGCCCCCGGAACGCCGGTAGCCAATGAACAACAACCCCAGGGGCTTACGCCGCCGGGGTCAGATGTTCGGTCACGGTAGCGGTGTTACTCCACGCCCTTCGAAATCCGATAAGCATTACTGTTCATGTAGCCGCTTCGGGTAGCCGCCAGGCCTTTGGGTAAATTCAGGTTGCTGGTGTCATAGTTTCGAATGCTGAAATCGCCCTGATACTGGCCGCTGTAACAGTGCATTCTCTTGGCGTCTGCGTTGGTGAAACATACCTGGCTGCCATCGAAACCCAGCACCTGGGCAGAACGGGACCTGCCAACAGTGGAGGGGCATTGGCCTTCGGTGTTCAGGGTCACAGTTTTCCCCTCCCCTATTGCAACCGTGCAGAGCGGGCTCTTGAAGTCCTCTTGCGCATAAAGCCGAACGAAGGTGTCACCGGCTTTCTCGTAAGTGACTTGGGTCACCGACCCATTCATCGGCCAGCCTTTTACGCTGCGCTTCAGCTCGCCCGGCCAAGCCGAATCGAGGTCAAAGTTATTGATTTCGAAATCACCTGTATAAGCCCCCGTAAAGCAGCGGTTCCTGGAGTCATCCGTATTACGCAAGCACACCGTGTTGCCGGCCTGGAAATTTTCGATTTTAGCGGAGCGGGAGGTGGTCAGTGACCGACAAAGGCTGTCTTTCAGGGGTGTAACGCTTCCCTTCTGGAGGTACATTTCGCAACGCTTGCCCTGGAATCGAGATTGCTCGAACAAGGTAATCTTGGCGGCGTTCGCTGGAGAGGGATAAAAATTCTCTACGATGCTACGTCGCTCATTCAATGCGCGTGCAACGTCATTGTCCTTGACGGTCCCCATGGGAACGCCAGCGTAGCTCAGGCGCGGATTGGAGAAGTATGCAATGCGCGGGCAAGAGCGGCCTGTGCATTCATAAGACATTTGCGTACGGAAGGGTAAGAGGCCCTGATTCCAGCGGTAGCCATGTATGTATGACGGTGTCCTTGCGCCACCCGAGTTGTGCACCATACCGAAGTTGTGGCCAATTTCATGAGCCAGCGAAGACAAGCACGTCACCGCAGTAAACCCAGCGGCTTTCGAGGGCCCAAACTTTCCGCCGCCACACAGGGCGTTATTAACCACGATCATGGAGACCAGGTCCGCCAGCATCCCGTCCCGGGCCTGCGCCACGTCTTTCATGTAGTAGGTTACATCGTTGAGCAACTTCGAATATTCCTTGCCCGACTCATCGTAATTGGCATCGTAGATGCCGGCCAACTCAAAGGTGATGTTGACCTTGCTGTTCTTCATGGTCTGATTCACGTCTTGCAACGCTTGATTCAAGGTCAGTCGGGGGTTGGGGTACTTGGCCCTCGATTGTTGGGTGGTAACGAACATCAGGCGGATGGTGCTGTGCTCAGAGGTGGCTTGGGGCTGAACACTCGCCACTTGCGCTGCTACCGCCTTAGCCTCTGGGAGGGCATCCAGGGGCGCAAGCTTGGCTTCATCGATCGTGACAAGGGCATGTTGACCCGGGCTCACATACTCCAAACGGTAACGCTGCCCGTCGACCATGATCTCCCCTACCAGCTGATCGCCTTGGCGCACAATCGACAGGTAGTACAGCGGGTCAAACTTGAGCTCCGAGGCAGATTTCGATTTCACAGCCGACGGTTTGTAACCCACCCAACCTTCCAGCCCCTCGGGCAGGGCACTGTAAGTTTCCAGGTTAAAAGTCGCCGTCTTGCCGTCTGGCAGGGTGATTGCCAATGTGCTTGTATCGTTGCTGATGAGCGCCGGCTTCACATCGACCAGCACGACGTCTTTGTTAGCAGGGTCGCCTAGCAAGGTCCGCATATAACCCGCAGGCTTCGTTTGCAGGGCACTGTGGCGCTGCTCGAACGAGAAGAGTTGGGGAGAGGGCGATGAGGCATAGCAGAGCGAGGAGAACAACAGCCCCGCCCCCATTAGGCAGGTTTTGGACAGCATCTGTTTCATGGTTCAGTTCCTGTGGCATAGAGGAACTGAATTAATCAGCTGACGCCGCGACCGCCTACTCGTAGAGTCGCTAGGGAAACGGCAGCTAGGGAGAAAAAAATAACCCCGGAAAGCCGTGAGCATCCGGGGCCAAGAGCGAGCAACATCCACTGTGCACGAGCGAGGGTGACCAAACCCTCCGTTGCGGTAGATGGCTTGAGTGTGCGCACTTCAGGGGCGGGTGATTTAGCCGTAAACGACCTGTTCTTAGCCAAAGCAGCCATTGCGACATTCTGCCCTTGCGGGCCTGTCGCGGTGGACACAGAATCGGTCGTAAATCACAGCAGCACTCGCTTAGCGATAAAAGGGACAACAGCCATGATGCATGCGGATTTGATTGACCAGGACGACCTCGCCGGCCACCTGCGCGCGCGCGGTTTCGACATCCCCGCCGGGGCCAGCGCCGAGCAGGCCTGCGAGGCGGTGGTGCGTGGGCTGACCGAGCCCAATGCAAAGGCGCTGAAGGGCATGGTCGAGCAGATGTATACCGGCAGCGCGACCATATTGCCGGCGGTGCGACAGGCGATCGACAAACAGCTTTTGCCTGCGCTGGCACAGTTCAGCAAGCGCACCTGACTGATTAATCCTGCACCGGCCTCTTCGCGGGCAAGCCCGCTCCCACAGGTATCGCGCTGCTTTCGAATTCAGTGCTGTACGTGTGGGAGCGGGCTTGCCCCGCGAAGAGGCCGGCTCTGTTTCAGAGCCTTACGCTGGCGAACGTCGACTCGTTGCGTGCCTGGCTCAGGGCCGCCATCGGCCCGCTGTGCGGCGACAGGGTCATGGCCTGCGGGATCGGCATCATCGCCACCTGCTGGGCAGTGTTGGAGCCCACGCGCTCATCACGCGGCGGAATGCCGAAATACTCGCGGTAGCACTTGGAGAAGTGCGGGGTAGAGACGAAGCCGCACACCGAGGCCACTTCGATGATCGACATCGGCGTCTGCTTCAGCAACTGCCGCGCGCGGATCAGGCGCAGCTTCAGGTAATAGCGCGACGGCGAGCAGTGCAGGTACTTCTGGAACAAGCGCTCGAGCTGGCGCCGCGACACCGACACATACACCGCCAGTTCGTCGAGGTCGATCGGCTCTTCCAGGTTGGCCTCCATCAGCGCGACGATTTCCTGCAGCTTCGGCTGGTTGGTGCCAAGCATGTGCTTGAGCGGCACGCGCTGGTGGTCTTGCTCGTTGCGAATGCGCTCGTAGACAAACATTTCGGAGATCGCCGCCGACAGTTCACGGCCGTGATCGCGGCTGATCAGGTGCAGCATCATGTCCAGCGGCGCGGTGCCACCGGAGCTGGTGAAGCGGTTGCGGTCGAGGGTGAACAGGCGGGTGCTCATGTTGACCCGTGGGTAGGCCTCCTGCATGGCAGCCAGGCACTCCCAGTGCACGCTGCAATCGAAGCCGTCGAGCAGCCCGGCACAGGCCAGTGCCCAGCTGCCGGTGCACACCGCGCCCAGGCGCCGCGACTGGCGAGCCTGCGCCTGCAGCCAGGTCACGTGTTCACGGGTAACGGTGCGCTGAATGCCGACACCACCGCAGACAATCACGGTGTCGATCGGCGGCGCATTGTGCATGGCCGCGTCGGGGGTGATCTGCAGGCCATCACTGGCCCAGACCTGGCCGCCATCGACGGTCAGGGTGTGCCAGCGGTACAGCTCGCGGCCGGAAAGCTGGTTGGCCATGCGCAGCGGCTCGACCGCCGACGCCAGGGAAATCAGGGTGAAGTTGTCCAGTAGAAGAAACCCGATGGACTGGGGAGCTGTGCGGTTCTGGGTTGGATTCCCGGAGGTGTACGACGTCATCGCGATTTCTCCTCACACAAATGCAGGGTGTGCCTCAGGCGGGCACTGATTTTTTTGTTATGGCCCCTTCTTCGTAGGTAGGGGCTTGTTGCCAATCTCAACGCAAACGCCGTGCCTGAAATTGAACGGCTATCCGAAAAAACCTGAAAACGACGCCTTAACTCGGCAAATCAGGGCCTTCGGTGCGAGCTGACCGAACTTCTGGAACCGCCGTGCTAGGCGCGCTCCTTGTAACTGCTGAGCACTTTGGTGACACGTGCCTGGTGGGTTGCCCAGAAACGACACTCTTAAGTGTCACCGACAATGCCCACACTCATCGCGACATCTGACGGCCGGTCATGCACAAACGCCCCATAGTGGGGCGTCGTGGTAACAAGCAGCGCGTGATTAGCGCATCAGCATTCGATGGCGCTGACCGCCAAGCCGCCGCGCGAGGTCTCTTTGTACTTGTCGTGCATGTCGGCGCCGGTGTCACGCATGGTGCGGATCACCTGGTCGAGGGAAATGAAGTGTTCGCCGTCGCCGCGCAGGGCCATCTGCACCGCGTTGATCGCCTTCACTGCGGCAATCGCGTTGCGCTCGATGCACGGCACCTGCACCAGGCCACCGACCGGGTCGCAGGTCAGGCCAAGGTTGTGTTCCAAAGCGATTTCGGCTGCGTTTTCCAATTGTGGCGGTGTCGCCCCCAACACTTGCGCAAGGCCTGCCGCCGCCATGGCACAGGCCGATCCCACCTCGCCCTGGCAGCCGACTTCGGCGCCGGAAATCGAAGCGTTCTTCTTGCACAGGATGCCGACCGCTGCCGCTCCGAGGAAGAAGTCGGTCACGTTCGACTCATCCACCACATCACTGAAGCGCATGTAGTAATGCAGCACCGCCGGGATGATGCCCGCAGCGCCGTTGGTGGGCGCGGTCACCATGCGCCCGCCGGCGGCGTTTTCTTCGTTGACCGCCAGGGCGAACAGGTTGACCCACTCCATGGCGCTCATGGTCGAGCCGATCACGTTGGGCTTGCCGATCTCTTGCAAGCTGCGGTGCAGCTTGGCAGCGCGGCGCCGTACGTTGAGGCCGCCGGGCAGCGTGCCTTCGTATTTCAGGCCGTTGGTGACGCACTCCTGCATGGCTTGCCAGAGCTTCTGCAGGCCGGCGTGGATCTCTTCCTCGCTGCGCCAGACCTTCTCGTTGGCCATCATCAATTGCGACACGCTGAGGTCGTTTTGCTTGCACAGTTGCAGCAGCTCGGCGGCACTGTTGAAGTCGTAGGGCAATACGGTCTGGTCGGCGTCCAGCACACCGCTGGCGGCCTGCGCGGCATCGACCACAAAGCCACCGCCCACCGAGTAGTAGGTGTCGCGGTGCAGCTCGCCTTGCGCGCCTTCGGCGATCAAGGTCATGGCGTTGGGGTGGTACGGCAGGTTCTCGTCCAGCAACAGCATGTCGCGGGCCCAGACAAACTCGATGGGCAGGCGGCCGGCCAGCAGCAGGGTGTTGGTTTCGCGCAGGTCGGCGATGCGAGGGACGATCTGGGTGGGGTCGATGGCGTCCGGCCACTCGCCCATCAGGCCCATGATGGTGGCGTTGTCGGTGCCGTGGCCGATGCCGGTGGCCGAGAGCGAACCATACAGCCGCACCTCGACCCGTTTTACCTGCTCCAGTTCGCCGCGCTCGCGCAGCCCCTGCACAAACAGAGCGCCAGCCCGCATGGGGCCAACGGTGTGGGAGCTGGAGGGCCCGACACCAATCTTGAACAGGTCGAACACGCTGATGGCCATTGTCGAATCACCTCTTGCTGGGCTTGTCTCTGCGCGCCATGCGCAGGGCGGGGCAACTGCTAGGCTGAAGCTGCGAGCCGCCATGAATGCACGCATCATCGGCCTTTTGCCTACCCCTTCGCCGTCTGCAACCGACGTAGTTTTGTCCACCTGCGCCGTGCTGTTTTTACCTGAGGTACGGCCGTCTTCACGCCGTTTTCCAGCGGCCTGGTGACGCAAAAACGCGGCCGAGGGGGTGGAAAAATCCATATGCGACATCGCCAGTACTGGATACGACCCGTTCCGTACTGGATACGACCCCACCAGTAGGCGATTGCCCGGCGCTGGAGGATTATCAAAAGCGACTCGTATAGCACGGCCACGCAACCTGCCCTCTGCAGGCCTGGTCGACCGGACCTTCAGAACGCCCGGCGACCCACGCGAACCCGAAGACAAAATCACAGGAGTCCATCCATGAAAGGTTCACCCTCGCTGTTGTTGGTTGCGTTGTTGTCCACCCCGCTGCTGGCCCAGGCCGCCGAGCCTGAGCAGTGCCAGACGGTACGTTTCTCCGATGTCGGCTGGACCGACATCACGGTGACGACAGCCACCACAAGCGTTGTGCTCGAAGCCCTGGGTTACAAGACCCACACCACCATGATCTCGGTACCGGTGACCTATAAGTCGCTGGCCACCGGCAAGGACCTGGACGTGTTTCTCGGCAACTGGATGCCGACCATGGAGAACGACATCAAGCAGTACCGCGATGCCGGCACCGTCGAGACCGTGCGCGCCAACCTGGAAAACGCCAAGTACACCTTGGCCGTGCCCCAGGCGCTGTATGACAAGGGCCTGAAGGATTTCAGCGACATTCCCAAGTTCAAGAAAGAACTGGACGGCAAGATCTACGGCATCGAGCCGGGTAACGACGGCAACCGTACCATCCAGAGCATGATCGACAAGAACGC
This sequence comes from Pseudomonas kermanshahensis, assembly GCF_014269205.2. Lineage (NCBI taxonomy): Bacteria > Pseudomonadati > Pseudomonadota > Gammaproteobacteria > Pseudomonadales > Pseudomonadaceae > Pseudomonas > Pseudomonas kermanshahensis. Next base: position 155,832 of record NZ_JABWRY020000003.1, on the reverse strand, counting down.
CTTCGGCCTGAAGGACGCCGGCTTCAAAATCGTGCAGTCGAGCGAGGCCGGCATGCTGTCGCAGGTCGACCGGGCGCAAAAACGCGGCGAGTCGGTGGTGTTCCTAGGCTGGGAACCGCACCCGATGAACACCCGCTTCAAGATGCAGTACCTCACCGGCGGGGATGATTTTTTCGGCCCCGAATTCGGCAAGGCAACCGTATTGACCAACACCCGCAAGGGTTACGTGCAGGAATGCAGCAACGTTGGCCAACTGCTCAAGAACCTGTCGTTCGAGCTCAAGGATGAAAGCACCATGATGGGCTATGTCCTGGACGACAAGATGAAACCCGAAGCAGCCGCCAAAAAGTGGCTTAAAGACAACCCCGGCAAGCTGGATACCTGGCTGGCGGGCGTTACCACCGTTGATGGCAAACCCGGCCTTGAGGCGGCCAAGGCCAAGCTGGCGCAATAACGCACCACGCAATAGCGCTACCTCGGGGCGGGACCGTGCCCGCCCCGGACTGATTTCAATCTTTGCAGGTGGAAGCTCGCTATCATGCTTATCGATCAGAAAATACCCCTGGGGCAGTACATCGCGTCGTTCGTCGAATGGCTGACCCAGAACGGCGCGAATTATTTCGACGCCATCGCGCAAGGCCTGGAGTTCATGATCCATGGCGTCACCAGTACCCTGACCTGGTTCAACCCGTTCGTCCTCATCGCCCTGTTCGCCGCCCTGGCGCACGTTATCCAGCGCAAGTGGGGGCTGACGGCGTTCGTTGCGCTGTCGTTCCTGCTTATCTTCAACCTGGGTTACTGGCAGGAAACCATGGAAACCCTGGCGCAGGTGACCTTCGCCACCGTGGTCTGCGTGGCCATTGGCGTGCCGCTGGGCATCGTCGCCGCGCATAAACCGATGTTCTATACCGCCATGCGCCCGGTACTCGACCTGATGCAGACGGTACCCACCTTCGTTTACCTGATCCCGACCCTGACCCTGTTCGGCCTGGGCGTGGTCCCGGGGCTGATCTCGACGGTGGTGTTCGCCATCGCCGCGCCGATCCGCCTCACCTACCTGGGCATTTGCGATGTGCCACAAGAGCTGCTCGACGCCGGCAAGGCCTTTGGCTGCTCGCGCCGTCAGCTGCTGACCCGCATCGAACTGCCCCACGCGATGCCGAGCATCGCGGCCGGTGTCACCCAATGCATCATGCTGTCGCTGTCGATGGTAGTCATCGCGGCCCTGGTGGGCGCCGACGGCCTTGGCAAACCTGTGGTCAACGCACTGAACACCGCCGATATCTCCCTGGGCTTCGAAGCGGGCCTGGCGATCGTGCTGCTGGCGATCATGCTCGACCGTATCTGCAAGCAACCGGAAGTCACGGTAAGGGGTGAAGCATGAGCATCATTCGGTTCGAAGACGTCGACGTCATCTTCTCCAACAAACCGCGCGAGGCGCTGTCGCTGCTCGACCAGGGCAAAACCCGCGAGCAGATCCTCAAGCAGACCGGCCTGGTGGTGGGTGTCGAAAAAGCCAACCTGGATATCGAGAAAGGCGAAATTTGCGTGCTCATGGGCCTGTCCGGCTCGGGCAAGTCGAGCCTGCTGCGCTGCATCAACGGCCTGAACACGGTCAGCCGCGGCAAGCTGTTCGTCGAGCATGAAGGCAAGCACATCGACATCGCCCACTGCACCCCGGCCGAGCTGAAGATGATGCGCACCAAGCGCATCGCCATGGTGTTCCAGAAGTTCGCCCTGATGCCCTGGCTGACGGTGCGCGAGAACATCAGCTTTGGCCTGGAAATGCAGGGCCGCCCAGAGAAAGAGCGGCGCAAGCTGGTGGACGAGAAGCTTGAACTGGTTGGCCTGACTCAGTGGCGCAACAAGAAGCCCGACGAGCTGTCCGGGGGTATGCAGCAGCGGGTGGGCCTGGCCCGGGCGCTGGCGATGGATGCCGACATTCTGCTGATGGACGAACCGTTCTCGGCACTCGACCCGCTGATCCGCCAGGGCCTGCAGGACGAACTGCTGGAGCTGCAGCGCAAGCTGAGCAAGACCATCGTGTTCGTCAGCCACGACTTGGACGAAGCGTTGAAGCTGGGCAGCCGCATTGCAATCATGAAGGACGGCCGGATCATCCAGTACAGCAAGCCCGAAGAGATCGTACTGAACCCGGCGGACGACTATGTGCGCACCTTCGTTGCCCACACCAACCCGCTGAACGTGCTGTGCGGCCGCAGCCTGATGCGCAGCCTGGACAACTGCAAACGGGTCAATGGGTCGGTGTGCCTGGACCCGGGTATCGACTCATGGCTGGACATTGGCGAAGGCGGCTCGCTCAAGCGCGCACGCCAAGGCCAGAACGGCCTGGATATGCAGAATTGGGCGCCAGGGCAGAATGTAGAGTTGCTGGAGCGCAGGCCGACGGTGGTGCACGCCGATATCGGTATGCGTGAGGCGCTGCAGATTCGTTATCAGACGGGCAACAAGCTGGTGCTGCAGGATAACGACAAGGTGGTAGGGATTCTTGGGGATACCGAGCTTTACCACGCGTTGCTGGGCAAGAACCACGGGTGATGCCATTGGGGCCGCGTTGCGGCCCATTCGCAGCACAAGGCTGCTCCTTGTGGGAGCGGGCTTGCCCCGCGAATGGGCTGCAAAGCAGCCCCAATCAATGGCTCAGCGAACGACGATCCCGCGCGAAGCCATGTAGGCCTTGGCTTCCGGAACGGTGTACTCGCCAAAGTGGAAGATACTGGCCGCCAACACCGCGCTGGCATGCCCTTCCAGAATCCCGTCCGCCAGGTGCTGCAGGTTACCCACCCCACCCGACGCAATCACCGGAATCCCCAGCGCATCGCTGATGGCCCGGGTAACACCCAGGTCAAAGCCGTTCTTCATGCCGTCCTGGTCCATGCTGGTCAGCAGGATCTCACCGGCACCCAGGCCTTCCATCTTCTTCGCCCACTCCACCGCATCCAACCCGGTCGGCTTGCGCCCGCCATGGGTGAAAATCTCCCAGCGCGGCGTTTCACCCGGCGCGGAGACCTTCTTGGCATCGATGGCAACGACGATGCACTGCGAACCAAAACGGTCCGCCGCCTCGCCCACGAACTCTGGGTTGAACACCGCAGCCGTGTTGATCGAGACCTTGTCGGCACCGGCATTGAGCAGGTTGCGGATGTCCTGCACGGTGCGCACGCCACCGCCCACAGTCAGCGGGATGAACACTTGGCTGGCCATGCGCTCGACGGTATGCAGCGTGGTGTCGCGGCCATCGACGCTGGCGGTGATGTCGAGGAAGGTGATTTCGTCGGCACCCTGCTCGTTGTAGCGACGGGCAATTTCTACCGGGTCGCCGGCATCACGGATGTTCTCGAACTTGACGCCCTTGACCACCCGGCCGTTGTCCACGTCCAGGCAAGGGATGATGCGCTTGGCCAGTGCCATGGTTCAGTCCTCAGCCTTGGTAGTTGTCGCAGAAGGCCTGGGCCTCGGCGACATCGAGGGTGCCTTCGTAGATGGCACGGCCAGTGATGGCGCCGATGATGCCAGGGGCCTTGGCGTCCAGCAGGGCCTTGATGTCGCCCAGGTTGTGAATGCCACCCGATGCGATCACCGGAATGCGCGTGGCTTCGGCCAGGGCTTTGGTGAAGGGCACGTTGCAGCCCTGCATCATGCCGTCTTTGGCGATGTCGGTGTAGACGATCGCCGAGACGCCATCGGCCTCGAAGCGCTTGGCCAGGTCGATGACCTGAACAGTGCTGACTTCAGCCCAGCCGTCGGTGGCGACGAAGCCGTCCTTGGCGTCCAGGCCAACGATGACCTTGCCCGGGAAGGCCTTGCAGGCCTCCGCGACGAACGCTGGCTGCTTGACCGCCTTGGTGCCGATGATGACGTAGCTGACGCCCGCCTTGACGTAGTGCTCGATGGTTTCCAGCGAGCGAATGCCGCCGCCGATCTGGATCGGCAGAGTCGGGTAACGCTTGGCGATGGCGGTGACCACTTCGCCGTTGACCGGCTGGCCTTCGAAGGCGCCGTTGAGGTCGACCAGGTGCAGGCGGCGGCAGCCACCCTCGACCCATTTGGCGGCCATGCTCACCGGGTCATCGGAAAATACCGTGGAGTCTTCCATGCGGCCCTGGCGCAGGCGCACGCAGGCACCGTCCTTCAGATCGATAGCGGGGATAATCAGCATCTTGGGAACCTGTATATTTGTTGGGTTTCAGGGCTTCTCGAGTGCCCACAGGTCGCTCTCGATGCTCTCGAACCGCTCCTTGAGGTGCAGCTGAACATCGGCAATCGCCCTGTTGTAGTAATGGGGTGCAATCTCTTTGCTGAACAGGTCGAGGACCTCGGCCACTTCAAACGACCCCAGCTGCAACTCGAAACGGTCTTCGAGAAAACGCTTGAGCGTATCGAGCGCCTCGCGCTCCTGCTCGGGGGCCAGGGTGATGATCGGGGCCTTGGTCTTCGATCGGCTCATTTACCAGCGCCCGTCCCAGGCGACGAAGTTCTGCAGCAACTGCAGGCCATGGGTGTGGCTCTTTTCGGGGTGGAACTGCACGGCAAAGCGCGAGCCGTCGGCCAGCGCGGCGGCGAAGTCGACGCCATAGTGGCCGCGACCAACCACCTGGCTCGGCTTGCCGGCATTGATGTAGTAGCTGTGTACGAAATAGAAACGTGCGCGGTCAGGGATGTCGTGCCATAGGGGATGGTGGTTGGCCTGGCTGACTTCGTTCCAGCCCATGTGCGGCACCTTCAGGTGCTCGCCATCCTCTTGCAGGCCCTTGCCGAAAAACTTCACCTGGCCTGGGAACAGGCCGATGCAGTCGACGCCGTTGTTCTCTTCACTGTGTTCGAGCAGCGCTTGCATGCCGACACAGATGCCGAGGAACGGGCGGTCCTGGCTGACTTCACGCACCAGGCTGTCGAAGCCCAGGCGACGGATTTCGGCCATGCAGTCGCGAATCGCGCCCACGCCTGGGAACACCACGCGGTCAGCCTCGCGGATCACCGCGGCGTCGCTGGTGACCAGTACCTTGCCGGCGCCGACATGCTCGAGCGCCTTGGCCACCGAGTGCAGGTTGCCCATGCCATAGTCGATTACGGCTACCGTCTGCATTTACAGGCATCCCTTGGTGGAAGGCATCTGCCCAGCCATGCGCTCGTCCAAGGTAATGGCCATGCGCAGCGCGCGGCCGAACGCCTTGAACACGGTTTCGATCTGGTGGTGGGTGTTGTGGCCACGCAGGTTGTCGATGTGCAGGCTCACCAGGGCGTGGTTGACGAAGCCCTGGAAGAACTCCTGGAACAGGTCGACATCGAAGCCACCGACCGTGGCGCGGGTGTACGGCACGTGCATCTGCAGGCCTGGGCGGCCAGAGAAGTCGATGACCACGCGCGACAGCGCTTCGTCCAGCGGCACATAGGCATGGCCGTAGCGGAAGATGCCTTTTTTATCGCCGATCGCCTGGGCGAATGCCTGGCCCAGGGTGATACCGACGTCTTCGACGGTATGGTGATCGTCGATGTGCAGGTCACCCTTGCACTCGATGTCCAGATCGATCAGCCCATGTCGGGCGATCTGGTCGAGCATGTGTTCAAGGAAAGGCACACCGATATCAAATCGGGCCTTGCCGCTGCCATCTAGGTTGATCGAGCACTTGACCTGGGTTTCCAGGGTATTGCGCTCGACGGAAGCCTTACGTTCGACCATCACCAGCTCCGCAAAATCATTGGGCGAAAAGGGCTCCATTATAGGCCCAGATCGCGCCAGCTTGAAACGCGGATGACATATGGCAAAGCAAGCAATGACGGGGGGTGGATGCCGTTACAGGTCTATACAAGCTGTGAATCTGTGGCTGCGTTGCAGCCCTTTCGCCGGCTCTTGCACCCAACCACGCCCTTGTAGGAGCGGCCTTGCGCCGCGAAAGGGGCGCACAGCGCCCCCCTTACCTTCAATGGAACAGTACAGCCGTCTTCTGCAACGTAATCCACACCCCCCAAGCCAGCGGCACAACCACCGCAGTCCAGGCGATCAGCACTAACGGCAAGCTGCCCGGCGCGGCATGCCACTCCAGCGACCGCGCGCCATCGGCACCCTTGTCATGGCTCAGCGCACGCTCGGCGGCCAGTTGCTGGTCGCTCATGAAGTGCTTGTCGGCCACCGGGCGAATCAGCATGTTGCAGATAAAGCCCAGCACCAGCAGGCCCGCGAGGATATACAGGGTCATGTCATACGCCGCCGCGCGCTCAACGCCCGCCGCCAGCTGAGACTCGCGCAGGTAGGTGATCAGCACCGGCCCCAGCACGCCCGCCGCCGCCCAGGCCGTCAGCAGGCGCCCATGAATCGCACCGACCATCTGCGTGCCGAACAGGTCGGCCAGGTACGCCGGCACTGTGGCAAAGCCGCCACCGTACATCGACAGGATGATGCAGAACGCCGCCACGAACAGCGCCACGTTGCCCAGATGACCCATGTTCGGCACCAGGCTGTAGAGGCCCACGCCCAAGGCGAAGAAGGCGAAGTAGGTGTTCTTGCGGCCAATGTAGTCAGAGAACGACGCCCAGAAGAAGCGCCCGCCAATGTTGAACAGGCTCAGCAAGCCAGTGAAGCCCGCTGCGATGGCGGCAATTTGCGCCAGCTGGGTGGCGTTCAGTTCGCTGAAGCTCAGCTCGTTGCCCAGCAACTTACCGGCGAACACTTCCTGCAACAGCGGCGACGCCATGCCCAGAATACCGATGCCGGCCGAGACGTTCAGGCACAGCACCAGCCACACCAGGGCGAACTGTGGGGTTTTCCAGGCCACGCTGACGTGCACATGGCGGTCGGTGACCATGCCATTGCCGGCCTTTTTCGCCGGGGCGGTCCAGCCCTCAGGCTTCCAGCCGGTCGGTGGCACGCGGTAACCCAGGGCGCCGGCCGTCATGAACACGAAGTAGATCGCCGCCATCACCACGAAGCTCTGCCATACCCCGACGTCTTCTGCGCTGCCAAAGTGGCCCATCAGCGCGGTCGCCAGGGGGGCGCCGACCATCGCGCCACCGCCAAAACCCATGATCGCCATGCCGGTAGCCATGCCGCGTTTGTCCGGGAACCACTTGATCAGCGTCGAGACCGGCGAAATGTAGCCCAGGCCCAGGCCAATGCCGCCGATCACACCAGAGCCCAGCCACATCAGCCACAGCTGATGGGTCTTTACCCCAATCGCCGAGATCAGCATGCCGCCGCACCAGCACAGCGCCGACACCAGCCCGGCCTTGCGCGGCCCAGCGTGTTCCAGCCAGCCGCCAAGCACCGCGGCCGAGCAGCCGAGGAACACGAAGAACAAGGTGTAGATCCAGCTCAGCATCGAAATCGGCCAGTCGCACTCGGCACTGAACAGGCGGGCGATGAACCCCATGTCCGCCGAGCAGGCCACCGGCGCGGTGATGCCGATGGCTTGCGACAAGGGCAGCCAGAACACCGAGAAGCCGTAGGCCATGCCGATACACAGGTGGATAGCCAAGGCGGCCGGTGGCACCAGCCAACGGTTGAAGCCCGGACGGGCGATGATGCGCTCCTTCGACAGGAAGCTCGGCGCACCGGCCAAGGTGCCCGCCGTGACGTTACTGCTCATGGGTTTGATCCTTTTTGTATGGCCTTTACTGGGCGACGCACCGCGACAATGGGTCGCGGGCACACCGAAAGCGGCGCAAGGTTACCAGCACCCGGTGGGATGAAAGCAATCTGATATCGTGGATTTTTCCGTAGCTGAAACGGTATTTCGGTTCGCCTGTACCGGCCTCTTCGCGGGGCAAGCCCGCTCCCACATGATCGGATGAACCCTGGGGGAGCGGGCTTGCCCCGCGAAGAGGCCGGTACAGGCAACACAAAAGGAACTGCGAGAACTGCGGCTGTCGAAAGCCGCAACATCTGATCCATTCGTAGGGAAATGCCCTGTATCTCTTGCCGGATACGCAGGGATAAGCACTGCGGCGCTATACTCTGCCGCTGAAATTCAAATCGGACTACAAGGACTCGCCCATGAAAGCGTTCGGCAAAATCCTGGGACTGGGGCTTCTCGGGTTGCTGCTGATCATCGTGGCGCTGGGCTTCGCCCTGACCCACCTCTTTGATCCCAACGACTACAAAGACGAGATTCGCCAGCTGGCGCGCGACAAGGCTCATGTCGAGCTGACCCTCAACGGTGACATCGGCTGGAGCCTGTTCCCGTGGTTGGGCCTGGAGCTGCATGACGCGAGCATCGCGACCTTGAGCAAACCCAGCGAGCCATTCGCCGACCTGAAGATGCTCGGCCTGTCGGTACGCGTACTGCCGCTGCTGCGCCGCGAAGTGCAGATGAGCGATGTGCGCGTCGAAGGCCTGAACCTGACCCTGGCCCGCGACGAAAATGGCCATGGCAACTGGGAAGACATCGGCAAGCCATTGCCCGCCCCTAACGGCGCCCCAACCGATACACCGGCCCAGGCACCTGCCGAACAGGCCCCAGCGCAAGCCGACAGCGGCAGCGAGCGTGCGGTCAAACTCGACATCGACAGCCTGACCGTGAACAACGCCCGCGTGCAGTACACCGATGCCAAAAACGGCCAGAGCTACAGCGCCGAAAGCATCCAGCTGAGCACCGGCCCGGTCCACGAAGGCGCGAACATTGCGCTTAAGGCAAGTGCCTTCCTCAGTGCCACCCAACCGAGCATCAAGGCCCGCACCGAGCTTGCCGGCGAACTGCGCTTTGACCGCAAGCTCAAGCGCTACAACTTCGAAGACATGCGCCTGTCGGGCGAAACCTCGGGCGAGCCGTTTGCCGGCAAGACCGTGACCTTCGCCGCACAAGGCCAACTGCTGGTCGACCTGGCAGCCAATGTCGCCTCGTGGAACGGCCTGAAAATATCGGCCAACCAGCTGCGAGCACTGGGTGAACTGAACCTGCGCGACCTGGACAAGGCACCGCAACTCAGCGGCGGCCTGTCGATCGCCCAGTTCGACCTGCGCACCTTCCTCGACGGCATCGGCCGCCCGCTGCCCGCCACGAACGACCCGGCCGCGTTCACCAAGCTGGAACTGGTCACCCGCCTGCAAGGCACGTCGAACAGCCTGGCCCTGGCAGACCTGGCCGTGAAGCTGGACGACAGCACCTTCACCGGCCGCGTGGCTGTCGAAGATTTCGCCAAACAGGCCCTGCGCGTGCAACTGAAGGCCGACACCTTCGACGCCGACCGCTACCTGCCCGCCAAGAGCGAACAAGCCAAAGGCGCCACCGCCGCCCGCCAGGCCGAGGTCAACCAACAGGAAGCCAGCGCCGTGGCCGGTGCCAGCAGCTCCCCGCTGCCCAACGCCCCGACCCAGGTCGCCTGGAGCGACGACAAGCTGCTGCCGGTAGACCGCCTGCGCGCCCTCGACCTGCAGGCCGACCTGACGTTCGGCGCACTGACCCTGGACAAACTGCCCATTCAGGATGCCCAGCTCAAGGCCACTGGCCAAGGCGGCCTGGTGACCCTGCAGACCCTGCGCGGCGGCCTCTACAATGGCAGCTTCGAGGCCAAGGGCACCGTCGATGTGCGCCCTGCCGTGCCGCAGCTTGGCGTCAATACCAAGATCAACCGGGTACCGGTGGAACACTTCATCAAGGCCGAGGGCAAAGAGCAAACGCCACCGGTCAAGGGCCTGTTGACCCTGACCAGCGACCTGACCGCGACCGGCAACAGCCAGAAGGCATTGGTCGACACCCTCAATGGCAGCGCCAACTTCACCATCAACGATGGCGTGCTGGTCAATGCCAACCTTGAACAGCAACTGTGCCAGGCCATCGCCACCCTGAACCGTAAAACGCTCAGCGGCGAACCGCGCGGCAAGGACACGCCCTTCGAGGAACTGCGTGGCAGCCTGGTGGTGCGCAATGGCGTGGCCAGCAACCCAGACCTCAAGGCCCGCATCCCAGGCCTGACCGTCAACGGCCACGGCGACCTCGACCTGCGCGTGTTGGGCATGGACTACAACGTCGGCGTGGTCGTCGAAGGCGACCAACGCGCCATGCCGGACCCGGCCTGCCAGGTCAACGAGCGCTATGTCGGCGTTGAAGTGCCGCTGCGCTGCCGCGGCCCGCTGGAGCTTGGCGCCAAGGCCTGCCGCCTGGACCAGGACGGCCTGGGCAAGGTCGCCGCGAAACTGGCCGGCAACCGCCTGAAAGACAAGATTGATGAAAAACTCGACGAAAAACTCGGAGACAAAGTGAGCCCTGAACTCAAAGACGCGCTCAAGGGGCTGTTCAAACGATGAGCCCCGAGCAGTTCTCCAGCGCCGTGCTGGACTGGTATGACGCGCACGGCCGACACGACCTGCCCTGGCAACAGGGCATCAACCCGTACCGGGTGTGGGTGTCGGAAATCATGTTGCAGCAGACTCAGGTCAGCACCGTGCTCAATTACTTCGACCGCTTCATGCAGGCCCTGCCCACCGTGCAGGCCCTGGCCGAAGCGCCGGAGGACGAAGTGCTGCACCTGTGGACGGGCCTGGGCTATTACACCCGCGCGCGCAACCTGCAGAAGGCCGCGAAAATCGTCGTCGAGCAGCATGGCGGCGAGTTTCCGCGCAGTGTCGAGCAACTGACCGAACTGCCTGGCATTGGCCGCTCCACCGCCGGTGCCATCGCCAGCATCAGCATGGGCATCCGCGCGCCCATCCTGGACGGCAACGTCAAGCGCGTGCTGGCCCGCTTTACCGCCCAGGCCGGCTACCCCGGCGAGCCCAAGGTGGCCAACCAGCTGTGGGCCAGCGCAGAGCGCTACACCCCGCAGACCCGCGCCAACCACTACACCCAGGCAATGATGGACATGGGCGCCACGCTGTGTACCCGCAGCAAGCCCAGCTGCCTGATCTGCCCGCTGCAACGCGGCTGCGAAGCGCACCTGCACGGCGAAGAAACCCGCTACCCCGAGCCCAAGCCACGCAAGGCGCTGCCGCAACGCCGGACGCTGATGCCACTGCTGGCCAACCACGAAGGCGCGATCCTGCTGTACCGCCGACCGTCCAGCGGCCTGTGGGGTGGTTTGTGGAGCCTGCCAGAGCTTGAGCACATCGAGCAGCTCGACGACCTCGCCTACCAGCATGGCCTGCGCCTGGCAGAGAGCCGCGCACTAGACGGCCTGACCCACACCTTCAGCCACTTCCAGCTGGCGATCGAGCCCTGGCTGGTGAAGGTCGACCCGGTCGGCCAGCACGTGGCCGAGCCCGACTGGCTCTGGTATAACCTCGCCACCCCGCCGCGCCTGGGCCTCGCTGCCCCGGTCAAGAAGTTGCTCAAACGCGCGGCCGACGAACTGATTGCAGGAGATACCCGATGACCCGCACCGTGATGTGCCGCAAGTACAAAGAAGAACTCCCAGGCCTGGAGCGCCCGCCCTACCCAGGTGCCAAGGGCCAGGACATCTTCGATCACATCTCGCAGAAGGCCTGGGCCGACTGGCAGAAGCACCAGACCATGCTGATCAACGAAAAGCGCCTGAACATGATGAATGCCGAGGACCGCAAATTCCTCCAGGCCGAGATGGACAAGTTTTTCGCCGGCGAAGAATACGCCCAGGCCGAAGGCTACGTTCCGCCTGCTGAATGACCCCAAAAAACGTAAGCGACGGAATTAATTTAAAATTTTTTCAAAAAGTCGTTGACGGACGGTCTGGAAATCTATTTAATTCACCTCGTCGCCCAGATAGCTCAGTCGGTAGAGCAGAGGATTGAAAATCCTCGTGTCGGCGGTTCGACTCCGTCTCTGGGCACCACCTTCAGCTTCTGGTGGTTGCAAAGTTACCCGAAGCGACAACAAGAAACCCGCCTAGTGCGGTTTTTTTGTTGCCTGCGATTTTTGCAGTGGCCATCTGTAACCCCGCCCAATAAAAAGCCCTCTGAGCAATGCACAGAGGGCCTCGTCACAAATCAGCCATTACGCCTGGCTATCGAATTCCTCGGGGGTCATCTGCCCCCGATAGGAAATGCTCAGCAGCGCCCTGGCGTCATCAACGGATGCGACCGCCTTTGCCAACTCCGCCTCGGTGATCTTGTACTCGTCCAGGGCCAGGGTAAGCCAATCGTTGTAACCGGTGCCGTCGTTGCTGACACAGCTCAACACCAGGTGAAAGTAATGCTTCATGGGAACGTCTCCTGTTAGCCCCACCTAAGCGTGGGCAGATCAGGCTATTGCGCCCGCCCTTTGAGTATCAGGTGGAAACCACCCACCTGAGGCTGGGGCCGAGCCCACCTGTCCGGGTAAATTGACCCGCATCAATAAGCGCCAGGCCTGTCGCCCCTAGCATGGGAAAAGCACATCAGAACCGACAGGACCTCCATGAGCGACGACGCCACCCTGCTACTCACATCCACCTCGAACGCCACGCCGAACGCCACGCCAACCAGCCCCAACCGCCGCGCACGCCCCCGCAAGCCCGCCATCAAAGCCGTCGCCGACCCCGTCATCACCCAGGTCAGCCAGCAACCGGCAGCCATGGAAGTGGCCAGGGCGCCCAAGGGCAGTAACGAAGACAGCACGCGCGCACGCCTACCGGCCAGCTACCCGTACCGCACCCGCATGCACCGCCAGGAATACGAAAAGGCCAAGCACGCGCTGCAGATCGAACTGCTTAAAGTGCAGAGCTGGGCGAAGGAAACCGGCCAGCGTGTGGTGATCCTGTTCGAAGGGCGCGACGCGGCGGGCAAAGGGGGCACCATCAAGCGCTTCATGGAGCACTTGAACCCACGTGGCGCGCGGATTGTGGCGCTGGAAAAGCCTTCCGAGCAGGAGAAGGGCCAGTGGTATTTCCAGCGTTATATCCAGCACCTGCCCACGGCGGGCGAAATGGTCTTCTTCGACCGCTCCTGGTACAACCGCGCCGGGGTCGAGAAGGTGATGGATTTCTGCAGCCCGCTGCAGTACCTGGAGTTCATGCGCCAGGCACCCGACCTTGAACGCATGCTGTGCAACAGCGGCATCCTGCTGTTCAAGTACTGGTTCTCGGTGAACCGCGAAGAGCAGCTACGGCGCTTCATCTCACGCCGTGACGACCCGCTCAAGCACTGGAAGCTGTCGCCCATCGACATCAAGTCGTTGGACAAATGGGACGACTACACCGCCGCCAAAGAAGCGATGTTCTTCCATACCGACACCGCCGATGCACCCTGGACGGTGATCAAGTCCGATGACAAGAAGCGCGCGCGCATCAACTGCATCCGGCACTTCTTGCACTCGCTGGATTACCCAGGCAAGGACCTGGCCGTAGCGCACGCCCCAGACCCGCTGCTGGTGGGGCGCGCATCACGCGACTTCGAAGAGGATGAAGCGCCAACGTCAAGCCACTGAACCGCCGAGACTGCCAGCCAGCGCCTAGCAGGTGTGTGCACACCTACAATGCTTGGGTTTCGTCTTTAACTGCGCTTCAATACGCGCACTTTTTCAGGCACACCCAAGGATTCACCCATGGCCACCACGACCAAGCAACAGAAACGCGCCAAGCGCGCCGCCAGCAAGGCCAAGCAAAACCGCATGGTGCGCAGTGGCCAGGCGGTCAAGGCCAGCGCCGGCGACAGCGCCAGCATCGAGCAAGTGTTCAACAAGGCCATGGAGTCGGAAAGCTACAAGGAGCTGTTCGACAAGATGAAGGCGGCACAGGAAACCAGCCTGGTCGCGATGATCTCGGTGTTCCTGGTCGACCCGCTGCTTGCCCTGGTGCTCAAGGGGCACAAGGAAGAGCACGCCACCGACTACATCGTGCTGGTGTTCAACGCCTACCGCACCTGGCTGGATGGCGCCGACGAAGACACCACCATGGCCTGGCTGGAAAGCGACGAGTTCCAGGAGGCTTACATCGCCGCCTCGGAAGTTGTGGCCAAGCAACAACAACAGCAGAAGCAGTTCGGCTAAATAAGCCATCACCGGCCCTAGGGTAGGAGCAGCCTTGTGCTGCGAAGAGGCCGGTGAATGCACCGCAACTATTGGCTGCTTTCACCGGCCTCTTCGCAGCACAAGGCTGCTCCTACAGCGAGACGCGAAACTCGCTAGCAGGCCGTAACATGCAAAAAGGCCGCGCCCTTCACAGGGCGCGGCCTTTTCATTCAAAGCAGCGCAGATCAGTTATCCAGCGCCACCCGCCCAGCCGCTTCGCGCTTGCGATGCACCAGCAGCCCGGCCGCCACCACACCAATGCTCAGCAAGGCAGTGGCGATGATCTCGGCGCGGTGATCTTCACGCAGCCCCATCACCACCAGCACAGCAACGATGAAGGCGATGGTCGCCCAGGTCAGGCCCGGGAACAGCCACATCTTGAAGTCGATCTTCTCGCCACGCGCTTCACGCTGGCTGCGCATGCGCAGTTGCGACACCGCGATCACCAGGTACACCAGCAGCGCAATGGCGCCGGAGCTGGCCAGCAAGAACTCGAATACCTGGGCCGGCGCCACATAGTTGGCGAACACGCACAGAAACGCTGCCGCAGTCGACATCAGCACCGCCACATGCGGTGTACCTGCCTTGGTGGTGCGTTGCGACATGGCCGGGGCATCGCCACGCTTGCCCAGGGAGAACAGCATGCGCGAGGAGGTGTACAGCGCCGAGTTCAGGCAGCTGGTGACGGCGACCAGCACGACGATGTCGACGATCAGTTTGGCATTCGGCACACCGATGCGGCTCAGCACCGTCTGGTAAGAGCCCAATTCAGCCAGGGCCGGATCGTTCCACGGCACCAGCGCCACGACCAGGAAGATCGACACCAGGTAGAACAGGCAGATACGCCAGATCACCGAATTGGTCGCGCGGCTGATCTGCTTGCCCGGGTCTTTGGACTCGGCAGCGGCGATGGTGACGATTTCGGTACCCATGAACGAGAACATGGTGGTCAGCATGGCTGCCAGCACTGCGCCCAGGCCATTGGGCATGAAGCCTTGGGTGTCGAACAGGTGGCTGACACCGCTTACCTGGCTGCCAGGCGCCAGGCCGAACATGGCCACGCAACCCACGACGATGAAGCCAATGATCGCCAGAACCTTGAGCAAGGCGAACCAGAACTCGAATTCGCCGTAGTTCTTCACACTGCACAGGTTGGTCAGGGTCAGCACCAGCGTGATGATCAAGGAGAAGGCCCACAGATCTACAGCAGGGAACCAGGCATGCAAAATGGCCGCAGCCGCGTTGGCCTCCAGCGGAATCACCAGCACCCAGAACCACCAGTACAGCCAGCCAATGGTGAAGCCGGCCCAGCGCCCGATGGCGCGGTCGGCATAGGTAGAGAAAGAACCGGTGTCAGGTGAAGCAATGGCCATCTCGCCAAGCATGCGCATGACCAGTACGACCAAGGTACCGGCGGCGGCGTAGGCCAGCAGTACGGCCGGGCCAGCGGCGGCGATGGCGTGGCCGGAGCCAACGAACAGACCGGCGCCAATCACGCCAGCGATGGACAGCATGGTGACATGCCGCGATTTGAGCCCCTGAGCGAGGTCATTGGAATTGTTACCGCTCATAAAACTACCTTTGTAAGGAGTGGACCACTCCGACTACGGGAACGAAGCGCGCCTGGGGTTAGTTAGGCGTCGCTGCAATCGGCGGTTTCCTACTGGCAATAAGTGAGCCATCGGCTGAATGCATTCGTCAGAAAAATCTGGCAACCGTAAAGGACGCGGCTTGCAGGGCTTTCGGCCATGCCTTGACCGAAAGGCCGCCAAATCGCCGTGCAAGGTCCGGATTACTGAAATACCCACTTACAAATGCACCAAAGGTGCTCCCAGGTAACACCTATGCACCGCTGCAATGCAGAAAAGTACAACCGGCAGGTACAACCCTGCCTGGCAAGCGTCAGCAATGGCCTAGAGGGGGATTACCCGCGAATGGTCCAAAACCGCTTCCAAGCGCGGGCCAAAGCTGGCACCATCGCGCCTTTTTTCATCAAGGCTCTGGTGTTGGGCTAGACCTTCGCGGTCATCCTCGCGACGTTGCACTGCAGCGATGCGACAATCTGCCCCGACAGCGACCCGAGCCCCTAGCGACCCTGTTGGCCGCCATAATGCCGCTATGCTAGCTTGGCGCACGCCAGGAAGGCCGCCAACAGCTGGGAACGCACCCGAACACATGAGGACCGCACATGGCTCAGGCCACGCCCGCGCTGGAAATCCGCAATCTGCACAAACGCTACGGCGAGCAGGAAATTCTCAAGGGCATTTCGCTGACCGCACGCGACGGTGACGTGATCTCCATCCTGGGGTCGTCCGGTTCCGGCAAGTCCACCTTGCTGCGCTGCATCAACCTGCTCGAAAACCCGCACCAGGGCGAAATCCTGGTGGCCGGTGAATCACTCAAGCTCAAGGCCGCCAAAAACGGCGACCTGATCGCTGCCGACAACCGCCAGATCAACCGCCTGCGCAGCGAGATCGGCTTTGTCTTCCAGAACTTCAACCTGTGGCCGCACATGTCGATCCTCGACAACATCATCGAGGCACCGCGCCGCGTGCTCGGCCAAAGCAAGGCCGAAGCCATCGAAGCCGCAGAAGCCTTGCTGAACAAGGTCGGCATTTTCGACAAGCGCCACAGCTACCCCGCGCAACTTTCCGGTGGCCAGCAACAACGTGCCGCCATTGCCCGTACCCTGGCCATGAAGCCCAAGGTCATCCTGTTCGACGAGCCAACTTCGGCGCTCGATCCGGAAATGGTCCAGGAAGTGCTAAACGTTATCCGCGCATTGGCCGAAGAAGGCCGTACCATGCTGCTGGTCACGCACGAGATGAACTTTGCCCGCCATGTGTCCAGTGAAGTCGTCTTCCTGCACCAGGGCCTGGTTGAAGAGCAAGGATCGCCGCAGCAGGTCTTCGAGAACCCGACCTCGGCGCGTTGCAAGCAATTCATGTCCAGCCACCGCTAACGGAGCAACACGAATGCAGACCTATAAGAAATTCCTCCTGGCCGCTGCCGCCACCCTGGTGTTCTCGGCAAATGCCATGGCAGCCGAAAAACTCAAAATGGGCATCGAGGCGGCCTACCCGCCGTTCAACAACAAGGATGCCAGCGGCCAGGTGGTCGGCTTTGACAAAGACATCGGCGACGCACTGTGCGCCAAGATGAAAGTCGAATGCGAAGTGGTCACCTCTGACTGGGACGGCATCATCCCGGCGTTGAACGCCAAGAAGTTCGACTTCCTGATCTCGTCGCTGTCGATCACCGATGAGCGCAAGCAGGCCGTCGATTTCACCGACCCGTACTACTCGAACAAGCAGCAGTTCATCGCCCCGAAAAACGTCGACTTCAAAACCGACCGCGCCTCGCTCAAAGGCAAGACCATCGGTACCCAGCGCGCCACCCAGGCAGCCACCTGGCTGGATGACAACGGCGGCATGGACGGCGAGTTCAAGGTCAACCTGTACGATGGCCAGGAAAACGCCTACCTGGACCTGACCTCCGGCCGCCTCGACGCCATCCTCGCTGACAAGTACGCCAACTACGACTGGCTGAAGTCCGCTGCCGGCAAAAACTTCGAGTTCAAAGGCGAACCGGTAAACGACAGCGACAAGGTCGGCATTGCCGTACGCAAAGGCGACAATGAGCTGCGCAACAAGCTCAATGCCGCACTCAAGGAAATTGTCGCCGACGGCACCTACAAAAAGATCAACGACAAGTATTTCCCGTTCAGCATCTATTGATTCGCCCCGACCGGCACGCCTTTGGGCGTGCTGGTCCCTAGAACGACCCTACCCATGACTATCGACCTGCACGGATTCGGTCCGGCCCTTGCGGCTGGCACTTTGATGACCGTAAAACTGGCGCTCTGCGCCTTGCTGCTGGGGCTGATCCTGGGCCTGCTCGGTGCCCTCGCCAAAACGTCCCCGGTCAAGCCACTGCAATGGCTTGGCGGCTTCTACTCGACCTTGGTTCGCGGCGTGCCCGAACTGCTTTGGGTCCTGCTTATTTATTTCGGCACCGTTGGCATGATGAACAGCCTCGGCGAGGCGCTCAACATGCCCGGCCTTGAGCTCAGTGCCTTCGCCGCCGGCGTCATCGCCCTCGGCCTGTGCTTCGGCGCCTACGCCACCGAAGTATTCCGTGGCGGCATCCTGGCAATCCCCAAGGGCCACCGCGAAGCCGGCCTGGCACTTGGCCTGTCCAAGGCGCGCATTCTGTCGCGGATCATCCTGCCGCAGATGTGGCGCATCGCCCTGCCTGGCCTGGGCAACCTGTTCATGATCCTGATGAAAGACACCGCGCTGGTGTCGGTCATCGGCCTGGAAGAAATCATGCGCCACGCGCAGATCGGCGTGACCATGACCAAAGAGCCGTTCACCTTCTACATGGTCGCGGCCTGCATCTACCTAGGCTTGACCGTCATCGCCATGACCGGCATGCACTTCATGGAAAAACGCGCCGCTCGCGGCTTTGCGAGGGCTGAATCATGAATTGGGAAGTCATCATCAAATGGCTGCCACGCCTGGCGCAGGGCGCGACCCTGACCCTGGAGCTGGTGGCCATCGCGGTGGTTGCCGGGCTGATCCTGGCCATCCCGCTGGGCATCGCCCGCTCGTCCCGCCATTGGTACGTGCGCGCCCTGCCGTTCAGCTACATCTTCTTCTTCCGCGGTACCCCGCTGCTGGTGCAGCTGTTCCTGGTCTATTACGGCCTGGCCCAGTTCGACGTCGTGCGCAACAGTTCGTTGTGGCCTTACCTGCGCGATCCGTTCTGGTGCACCGTGCTGACCATGACCCTGCACACCGCCGCCTACATCGCCGAGATCCTGCGCGGCGCGTTGCAGTCGATCCCCAAAGGTGAGGTCGAGGCAGCACGGGCGTTGGGCATGTCGCGGGGCAAGACCCTGTTCTACATCATGCTGCCGCGCGCCGCCCGGATCGGCCTGCCGGCCTACAGCAACGAAGTGATCCTGATGCTCAAGGCCAGCGCCCTGGCCAGTACCGTCACCCTGCTGGAACTGACCGGCATGGCGCGGACCATCATCGCCCGCACCTACCTGCCGGTGGAGATCTTCTTTGCCGCCGGGTTGTTCTACCTGTTGATCTCGTTTGTGCTGGTGCAAGGCTTCAAACTGCTGGAGCGCTGGTTGCGGGTAGACGCCTGCCAAGGGCGCTAAACCTTACTGGCCTCTTCGCGGGCAAGCCCGCTCCCACAGGAATGCCACCGGGCTCAAACCTTGTGCACCCTGTAGGAGCGGGCTTGCCCGCGAAGGGCTGCAAAGCAGCCCCAACCCTGCCGACCACAACCATGACCCCACTCCCCATCCTCCACAGCCACCCGCTAAGCGACCGCTTCCAGGCCCTAGACCAGTTCCTGACCGAGCACCAGCACCTGTGGAAACCCAGGCCATTCACCGCCCTGCGCCTGGAATGGGAAGCCCAACACCCAGCGCTCGCCGCCCACCTGCGCCAATCCCCCCTGGCCGATGCCGACGACGAGCCCGACCCAACCACCCTGCCCGCGCCCTTCCCACAACTGGCCCAGCAAGCCCACCACCTCAGCGCCCTGGATACACTCCCCGACGCCGGCCTACCGCCCGCTGCCCACCGCCTCGACGTCGGCGTACCCGGCCGCAAGTGGCAGCAGATCGAAGCCTTCACCCGCCGCCTGGCCTTCAACGAGCACCCCCAGCACTGGCTGGACTGGTGCTCCGGCAAAGGCCACCTTGGCCGCCGCCTGCTGCAGCCCGGCCAGCAACTGACCTGCCTGGAATACGACGCTGAGCTCGTCGCTGCCGGCCAAGCCCTGAGTGACCACCACCACCTACCCGCGCGCCATGTGCATCAAGACGTAATGGCCGCCGACAGTGCCCGCCACCTCGACAGCGACAAAACCGTGGTCGCCCTGCACGCCTGCGGCGACCTGCACGTACGCCTGCTGCGCCTTGCCAGCCAGCAAGGCTGCCGCCAAGTCGCGGTGGCCCCCTGCTGCTACAACCGCATCGAAGCGCAGCACTACCAGCCGGTATCCACAGCCGCCCAAGCCTCCAGCCTACGGCTTTCGCTGGACGACCTCGGCCTGCCATTGAGTGAAACCGTCACCGCCGGCGCCCGCGTGCGCCGCCAGCGCGACACCTCGATGGCCCGTCGCCTGGGCTTCAACCTGCTGCAACGCCAACAGCGCCAGTGTGATGATTACCTGCCCACCCCCTCGCTGCCGGTGGCCTGGCTGGACAAGCCCTTCGAGGCGTATTGCCGCGACCTGGCCGCACTCAAGCAACTCCCGCTGAGCGGCACGCCAGACTGGGCTGCCCTTGAGGCCGCCGGCTGGCAGCGCCTGGCCGAAGTGCGCAACCTCGAACGGGTGCGCAACCTGTTCCGCCGCCCCCTGGAACTGTGGCTGGTACTCGACCGCGCCCTGTTCATGGAAGAACAAGGCTATGCCGTGCGCCTTGGCTTGTTCTGCGACTACCCACTCACGCCGCGCAACCTGCTCATCCTCGCGGAACGCGACCGTTAGCCGCAGCACAACCTGTGGATAAGTCTGTGCACAAGCTTTTGATGAATGGTTGGATCCAAGCGCTATTTCAAGCGTTTGGCTTATTCCTGCAGGCAGTTCAAGGCCCGCAAAAACAGGCATTTGCGCAAAGACCAGCGGCGTATGGGTTCGGCATGCCTTTCGCGCAAGTGGGCAATGCTACTTGTGCATAAACTTTTGTTGTGCTTTCTGCAGGGGCCACAAAGCGGCCCGATGCGTCAACGGTTTTTGTTCTTGGCCAGCTCGATATCGTTCATCAACGCCTTGGCCAGCGCCGCCAGGTAATCGGCTGCGCCCAACAGCTTGTGGTCGTCTTCCATATCGCCCTCCCTGAGCAGGTGCTTGATATAGCCGAGCAGGATCGACACCTGCTCGTAGGCATCGTCGATGGGGATGCCGGGTTGTACGCGCAGCAGGTTAACCGGTGGGTTGCCGACTTCGAGGAAGGTTTCCAGGCCTGCGGTGGTGATCTCAATGTGGGGCTGGGGTGGATCGGGGACGACCTTGATCATGGCGTAAGTCCTTATTCAATTAAGGTACTGCCACTGAGTCTTTCTCACGGATTTAGGTGGCAGCCGTACGCGGGGTGAGAAACCGAGTGAATAAGGAAGCCCGGCCAGACCGAAGCCTGCCCGCGTACAGCCACCATTACGAGGTAGCACTCATTCATAATCGGGTTCTCACACCCGGTCGCCGAAACGACCCGAAAACGGTATCCGTGAGGCACTTCCCCGACAACAGCGATACTTCGGCAGCGCGCGTAGGATAGGTCCGAAGCAGGCCAACCCCGAAGCATTTGGTTTCAGCTTCAGAAATGCCTTACAGGTCACGCACCGCCACCCCTTCCAGGGTGTATCATCCGCCCCCCAAATCATTAAAAAGACACGTCGCACGCTGACCGCCAGCCCTGCGACCTTCTGGCGTTGCGCCAGAGCCGACAATGGAACAACGGACCCTCATCGTGACCCAAGCCAAGCCCCTTGCCCTGTTGACCCTCGCCATGGCCCTGACCGCGTGTGCCGGCGGCCCCCCAAGCCAGCCTTCCAGCAATCTGGGCTGGGACACCCCCGCCATGCAACTGGGCGGCGACCGAGGCCTCCCCCTGCGCGCCGACACCCCGTGCCGCAAGCGCGGCTGCGACAACGACAAGCTGTTTTTCAACCCCGGCAAAACCGAGCCAAACGTCAACACGATCCACCGCGGCTGGTAGGAAAAATCTCCTTTTAAGCCGGTGACTTAGCTCATTTGCAAACAATCGCAAGGAAGTGGTTTACAGGCGCCAAACGATCGTTATAATGACGCCCCATTGCCGGTATAGCTCAGATGGTAGAGCAACTGACTTGTAATCAGTAGGTCCCGGGTTCGATTCCTGGTGCCGGCACCATTCAAGGTTCCATAGAAAGCTTTCAAAATCTCTGGAACCCCCGAAAAACCCGCCTTCTGGCGGTTTTTTTCGTTTTGGCGTTCCGTCGGATTCCGAGGGTAGCCAGCGCTAATAAGGGTAGTTTTAAGGATAGAGGTCCGTTTCGATATCGGAGACTACCCTTATGGCCCGCACCACTGCCCCGCTTACCGACACCGCCTGTCGCACGGCAAAGCCCAGAGAGCGCGAGTACAAGCTCTTCGACGGCGACGGTCTTTACCTGCTTGTGCAACCCAACGGCCGCAAAGGCTGGCGGCTCAGGTACGTGAAACCCGATGGCCGCGAAGGCCTGACCGCCCTCGGCAGCTACCCGGTGGTCGGGCTGGGCGACGCACGCCGCAAGCGCTTCGAGATCAAGCAGCAGCTCGCCAACGGCATAGACCCCATCCAGTACAAGCAACAAACCAAGACCCAAGCCGTGATCAACGGCCGCACCTTCGAAAGCGTTGCGCTCGACTGGTATGCGAGCATGGTGCCGAAGTGGGCGCCCGGCCACGCCAAGACTGTGCTCAGCCGGTTGAAGACTCACGTATTCCCTTTGCTTGGAGCCAGGGCAATCGTTGAGTTGGACACCCACGACCTCATGCAGCCACTGGAAGCCGTGACGAAGCGCGGCACCATCGACGTGGCCCTCAGGATCAAGAACCACCTGCAAAGCATCATGCGTGAAGCCAAACGGCTGCGACTGATCACGGCGAACCCGGCTCACGACCTCGATGGCTCGATCAAGACACCACGGGTCACTCACCGACCCGCATTACCCCTATCGCGACTCCCAGAGCTATTGGCATGCATCGAGGACTACAGAGGTCGCCCGCTCACGCGCCTCACGGTGATGCTGTCGTTGCATGTATTCGTACGCTCCAGCGAACTGCGCTTCGCCCGTTGGAACGAGTTCGACCTCAAGCGCGGCATCTGGGAGATCCCCGACACCCGCCCGGCGCTGGACGGTGTGCCCTTTTCCACAAGGGGTACAAAGATGGCCGGGGATATCCACGTTGTACCCTTATCGCCGCAAGCAGTGGCCTTGCTTGAGCAGATCCACGCGATCACCGGCAAGTTCGACCTGGTGTTCGCGGGAGATGCCAAACCGTGGAAACCGATGTCCGAGAACACGGTGAATGCCGCGCTCAGGACGATGGGCTACGACACCAAGGTGGATATTTGCGGGCACGGGTTCCGAGCCATGGCATGCAGTGCGCTGGTCGAGTCCGGGCTGTGGTCAGAAACGGCCATCGAACGGCAGATGAGCCACAAGGAACGCAACAACGTGCGGGCCGCTTATACCCACAAGGCCGAGTTCCTCGAAGAACGCCGGATGATCATGACCTGGTGGAGCCGGTTTCTGGAGGCGAACCGCGAGGACCATGTGACGCCGCATGAGTTTGCCAAGCAGACGGGCAAGAACGTCACGCGCCTTCGCAGTGCCAAGAGGACCGAGTAACCCGCCGCACCACCACCTCAACTCACTGTGAAGTTACCCACAGCACCGCATGAAGCTCCTCCGCGCGGGTCCTTTCAAACGGGGCTGCAAAGCCGCCCCGTTTGAAAGGACCATACCTAAGAAAAAAACTGCTGGCACAGCTTACGTCTGTGGAAAACCACTGATGTCCACCGGGGGATACTTTTATCCACAGGCGCTAAATCCCTGTTATCGCGGTGCTTGACGAATATTGTCCACAAGCGTAGACCGGGAGTCGCAAGAGCTGTCGATGACAGCACCCCAGGTGACCCGAACCTTAAAGGTCACGACGCTCCCGCGGTGGTTCACCCGCAAGTACGATTCGCGTCCGGCAGCTCGTACGGTCACTACCCATGTGATGGATGCCAACTCAATATCGTTGCCCCTGCGGCAACCACCCTACCCATCTGCTCAGCAGCAAGCTATCCGCTTGGCCATTTCGCGTGCGCCAACCTGCGCCCGTCTCTTTCACTGGAAAGAGACGGGCGCTCCTGACACTGCTGCAGCCCTGATCGCACATGGCTCAGCGGCAATTCCCCTCGTGACAATTGCCGTGACAAACGCCGATGTCACCAGCAACAGCCATGCAGATGATGGTGCCGCAGACCAAGGAATGGCCTGCACCTGACTGACAGTCAGGCATGCCCCGGTCATCGCATTGCTGCGTTCACCCGGCTCAGGATCTCGCGGCACTGGTCTCGTCAGCCAATGCAGCCTCCACCCGCCCACCGGTAACGGTGCTCAGGAGGCCAGATCATGAGATGCCCTTGCTCCCGGTCGTAAGGAGCCGCCAGTCCCGCGTTAGAGGACATCCTCACAGGTCGCAGGGGCCTTGATCCCTGATAACACTCAACATTCTTGGCGGGATGACGTGGGGCGGAGATCGGATGATGAGGTGACTGACATGGCATTGGTGGGTAGACGCGATGGCCGCAATTTCGGTTACGGCAGGCAATTGAGCTACGCAGGGCCGCAAGCGCTGAAAGACATGTTCGGTGGCGGTCATTACGGCACGGTCAAAGCGCACTGTGATCGGTGGCAGGCATTCGTGAAGTGGTGCCGCTCCGATCAGGGCCCCGGTTTCAATGATGCGCGACAGATTGATCGGAAGGTGTTGACCGACTATGCGGCGTATCTGCGTGACCTGGTTGGGCGCGGTGATCTCGCCATCAGCACCGCACAAAATCGGCTATCTAGCGTTAACAGGACCATGGCGGCGCTTCGCGGTGATCAGTGCGTGAAATTGCCAAGCCCGAGCAAGGCGTTAGGAATGCAGCGCACCGGGGTTCGACACTCAGTGCCTCAGGGCCAAGACCGCGAACACGTTAAGCAGATCGTCGATGCGCTTTGCAGCTGTGACCAGAGACGGGCCGCAGCGATTGTCCTGTTGGCGCGAGCCACCGGCATGCGCTTGCGTGAGGCCATCTTGGCTGACCTGCCACGGCTTAGCCGTGAGGCTGAAGCCTGCGGCAAGATCAACATCCAGGACGGCACGAAAGGCGGCCGGGGTGGTGCATCGGCACCCCGGTGGATTGAGGTGGATAACCATATTCGTCATGCACTGAGGTTCGCGACGCTAGTGTCGCCAACCGGTAGCCGCAACATGATTGCGCAACGCGAAAGCTACACAGATGTTGTGCAGAGAGTAGCTGGAGCATCGCGGGAAATCCTCCATGAATACGGACTGAAAGGATTTCATGAATTGCGCGCCGCATTTGCATGTGAACGCTATGAACAAATCACCCAGCACCGTGCGCCCATTAACGGTGGCCATTGCTATGGCGTAGACCGGCACCTCGACCGCGAGGCTCGCATACAGGTCAGTTATGAGTTGGGGCATGGTCGGATCGAGATAGTCGCTGCTTACATCGGGAAGCGGGTATGACAAGAACGTTCGATATCGAGGTGCTTTTGAGTGGAGTGCTAACGGGGTCGAATGCGACGCGGCAGCGGCACCTACGGCAAGCGAAGGTGATCCAAGCTGCAATTGCGGAGCGATGGAAGCTACAGACACCATGGGCGTGGCAAAGGAAGCATGTTGTTTGGTTCCTAGAGAATCGACTAGCCAAACACAGTGAGGCCACGCGCTATCAGTATTTCCTGACGGTGAAGCTGCTCACCCTTCGGCTAAATAAATGCTGGACGTTCGCCCCCCGAACGATCGCACCCCGGAGCCCATAACGTATGGCATTTTGTCATGCTCGCGTATCAGCCGGCCCGGCCAGACGTCGCAGGTATATGGCCCCATGGCAGATGGCTGCCTGCCATCTGGCATGAAATCACTTTGCAGGATTCGCCTTCAGATGCTAAAACGCCATCAGTCATACGTTTTTCAGCCGAAACCTCGAAAGCGGACGGCGTCGAATGGCAAGGATGCAATTTCGGACGGTTCCTAAGGTAGCCAATGTCATTCTCCTTGCATGGTATTTAGGCTCAGCTGGACTCTACCGTTATGGTCACCTTGGATTTCATTGCTGCACTACAAGCTAGAGACATTTCGTTTACAAATTTCAGAAATGCACTTAAAAACCATAACCTTCCAGCCTCCACCGGCTGGGACCCGACGGTAGAAAAGCTGAAGCCAGGACTTACTGGGCAAGATAAAGAGAAGTATGCTGTAGCCATTGAGAGCATTCACAATGAGCTAACTAGCTTCGGTGACAAATGCCTTAAAGTGTTTGAAATAGACTCTGTCTATCTCAAAGCTCTAATTGAGAGCATGGCTAAAGACTTCGTCTGCGACTCTGACTTGTCTGGTCACTATCCTTACCCTATGCCTAGGGACGAACTTCAAGAGTATAATGGGGGTGCTACCTGCGTTGCATACATGCAGATCGGAAACCAGCACGACTTCATTCTTTGCTCTAAGATACGTGTCACTGAAAGGGAGGAAATGCCGGGCACCGCGCTGGGTG
Source organism: Pseudomonas kermanshahensis (assembly GCF_014269205.2). Lineage (NCBI taxonomy): Bacteria > Pseudomonadati > Pseudomonadota > Gammaproteobacteria > Pseudomonadales > Pseudomonadaceae > Pseudomonas > Pseudomonas kermanshahensis. The sequence goes on along the minus strand of NZ_JABWRY020000003.1, from coordinate 129,585 downwards.
ATGAAGCTGTCCAAGACTTTGGTGCGTTTGATGAGCTTATTGGAATTAGGAGACGGCCTGTTCAACTCTTTGACGTCATCTCCATTGACCCTGTAGCTGGCTATCTTGACATTCGGCTAGACGGCCTAAAAAAAATCAGTGCCGAAGATCTCAAACTCAGGGTCACAGCTATTGAGCGAATCATAAATGAATTCGCAAAAAAAACCTTGGGAGTCGATAGAATCTTAGCCAACCCTATAAATTTCTATCCTGCCATTGAGCGGCTCTACGAAGCTCCAGACGGTACTATTGGCGAGTTGGGGCACGTCACTGATGCCGCAGGCATATATAAAGAAAAAATGCGACGAAAGGATCTGGACGTAAGAAAAGATCCATACCATCATGGCGGGACAGAGGCCGTTAAGAACCTCAATCCCTTCTCCATTTCCAAACGTTGGATTTCGGAGCAAGGTTATGGATACCCTGAAGTTGCGATCCCAGCACACTTCTCCGTTGCAAGCAGCGAAGACCCCGTAATTGACATGATTTACATTTTTGGCTGCACTTGCATTGAGGACTACAATTTCGTGATGATGAAAGTCCTTTAATATCATGACTAGAGAAGAGATAGTCGCCCTAATAGAAGAAAGCGCACCATCAGAGCCACTGATGAGCGCAAGTCTTCTTATGGTTGACTATCTCCTTTCTGAAAAAGTTATCAACCACCTTACATTTACTAGAATAAGTAAAATAATAAGCGCCCCTGACATTTCATTGGCGATATTAACAGTCCAATACCTCACCGGGTATCCTCTTCGAATACTCGAAGCGAAATTCGAATTCATAGATGGTGATGAATCGTATCCACTCACGCCGGAAGAGTTAAGCGAAGCTAGACGCACTGGCGTATTTTACCACCCAGAAAGCGGCCAAAGTTTCGAAGGCTTCGAGACAAAAATCTATCCCTATTTTACTATTGGCCAAGCCTTCTCACAGGAGGCGCAATAGTGAGCAAGACATCAATTGGCGACTACAGCCTCAACGACCTGAAAGTTTTGGCACCACACATTCCCGGGATAGGAAACTTCATAAATCGGCTATTAGCCGATAGCTACGAAGACTTTGTCGAGGCGTTGCGCATCGATATTGATGAAATAGTCTCAAAACTTCAAGAAAACCCCGAACTATTGTCCGAAGACGGGGAAGATCGACTCACATCTGAAATAAAACGAAGCCTCACACACATGGGTTACAAGGCTACGCATGACGAAAAAATTGGCGGACATTCCGATTTGGCGGTCAGAGGTCAAAAAAACTATTTGTGGATCGGCGAAGCAAAAATACATAGTTCGTATGACTATCTCTATCAGGGCTTTCAGCAGCTAACAACACGCTACTCAACTGGAGATGTTAACCAAGACCAAGGAGGGATGCTGATATACATTAGGAACCGCGATGCGAATGCAGTTGTTACAAACTGGCGACAGCATTTACGGGAAAAATCTCTAGATAGCTTCGAAGAAAGCGACTGTAAACATCGTCCTAACTTTGCCTTTATTACAAAGCACAGCCACTCTAGATCAGGGACCCCGTTCACGGTTCGACATATTGGAGTCATCCTTGGTTTCGATCCTCAAGACCGTCGCTGAGTGCTCTAGCTTCTTCATCGTACTTAGCGCCAGGGCACTTATAACTTAGTGCCGCCATCGACCTTTCTCGAACACCCCGGAATCTCTAGGAAGGCTCACATGCAGAAGCCAGTTAAATACCTAAGGATAGTTTTAGGGATAGAAAATAAATAACCCTATAATTAAGTGCATACATTTCAATTATTTATAATATTTTTCGACTCTTGGTGCCGCACCATACGCAGTATCAAAAAAGGCTCACCGAAAGGTGGGCCTTTTTTGCTTGTGCCGTCACTTAAACGGTAATTTGAAAGCCCCCCGCAAGCCCCACCCCACCTTGATCTCAATCAAAACCCAAACCACCAAACCGCCTAGCGTGAAATCAGCCCCCACCTGCGAGGACTGAACACCATGCCCAAAAAATTCCCCACCCACCCCAGCCACCCCGAGCGCATCTGCTGGGGCTGCGACCTCTACTGCCCAGCCAAGGCACTGGCCTGTGGCAATGGGTCAGACCGGACCATGCATCCAGTGGAGTTGTTCGGCGAGGACTGGGACAGGTTTGAGGACCGGTTGGATAAGCCGATTGATGAGGTGTCGGGGGTGCAGTGCAGTTGATTGTGGGTGGGAAAGGGGCCGCTTTGCGGCCCATTCGCAGCACAAGGCTGCTCCTACAGGGGGGCGTCAGAATGACGTGCTGAGCGTCAGCGACAGATTGCGGGGGTCACCATAGATCGCCCCGGCATAGAAGCCGTAGCGGGTGTAGTAATGCTTGTCGAACAGGTTATTGGCATTGAGGCTGACGCTGGTCTCATCCGTCAGCTGGTACTTGGCCATGGCATTCCAGATCGCATACCCCGACCAGTTGACGTCGGTCGAGCCTGCGCTCACGCCATTGGTGGGCTGGCCTGCGGGGCTGGATACCGCGCGGATGTTGCTCTGCGCAGTAACCCCCGCACCAAGCGTCAGGCGGTCCAGTGGGCCGGAGAGGCGGTAGGTGGTGGAGGCCTTGAACAGGTGTGACGGGTCGCTGCGGCCGTCGCTGTCGATGCGGCGGAAGTGCAGGTAGGTGTAGCCGGCGTACACGTTCCAGCTGGGGGTCAGTGCGCCGGCGATTTCCAGGTCGATGCCGTCGGTTTCCTGGCCGGAACCGGCCTTGTAGGCGTCGTTGCCGGTTGGGGTGGTCAGGTCGCCGTCCAGCACGGCTTTGTTTTCCTGCTTGGTGCGGAAGTACGCGGCCGAGGCATTCAGGCGGCCATCGAACCATTCGCCTTTGATACCGGTTTCGTAGCTTTGGCCGCGAATGGGTTCGACTTTGCTGCCGCTGCTGGTCTCGGCGGTTTGTGGGGTGAAGATGTCGGTGTAGCTGGCGTACAGCGAGTAGGTGTCGTTGAGGTCGTAAATTGCCCCCAGGTAGGGGGTGACGATGCCGTTTTCTTCCTGGCTGGTGCGCACGCCGGCGTTACTGCGGGTAATGGCCGAGTAGTTGCTGGTACGCACGCCGACGATTACCGACAGTGGGTCGGTGATGCTCAGGCGGGTCGCTGCGTACATGCCTTGCAGGCGGGTGGTGGTTTTGCTGTGGCGGCCGGTGCGCGAGGCGAGCATGTCGTAATCGTCATCCACGCCATTGCGCCAGTCGGTCAGCGGGAAGCCGTTGTTGGCGCGGAACTGGCAACCCAGCGCTGCGGCGCTGACTTGGCTGTCGCTGACCATGTTGCAGGTGTATTCCGGCGACCAGGCGACAGTGCGGCTGTCGTTGTAGCCGACCATCGCTTGGTGGGTGCGGCCAAACAGCTGGAACGGGCCGGACAGGTCGATTTGCGCAGACTGCTGGGTGGTGTCGCTGGAGCTGTGCAGGCCGTTGAGCACGGCGCCGCTGCCGTCCTGGTCCCAGTAGCCGCCAAAGCTGCCGCGCCCGGCCGAGTTGACCTTGGCCAAGCCGCGGTGGTTGAGGGCCTCGGCGGTGCTTTGCGCGGCCTTGAGGTTCAGCGACCAGTCGTTGTCGAAGCGGTGTTCGAGGGAGCCGAAGGCGGTGCGGGTGGTGTACTCGCCAAAGCTCCAGCTCGGCACTACGTTGGTGCTGCGCGGCAGGTCGGTCTTGCTGCCGTCGCCGTACCAGATCGGGATGTTCGCGCCCCAGCCGCCGCCGACGACTTTGTTGTATTCGTACTGGTAGCCGGCGCCCAGGGTGGTGGCGTCGTCGAGGTCGAATTCGAAGTTGGCCAGCGCGGCGCGGGAGCGTTCGGACTGGTTGTCGCGGAACGAGTTGGCGTCCTGCTGAGTCATCACGAAGCGCGAACGCAGGCGGCCGTCTTCGGACAGCGGCAGGTTAAGGTCGGCGCCCAGGCGGCGTTTGTCCCAGCTGCCATAGGTGGCGTAGGCGCTGCCGCCAAAGGTTTTGGTCGGGGCCTTGCGGATCAGGTTGACGGTGGCCGACGGGTCGCCGGTGCCGCCGAGCAGGCCGTTGGCGCCACGGACGATATCGATGCGCTCGTACAGGTCCATGTTCAGCGCATTACCCCCGCCGCTGAAATCGGAACCGCCCTGGAACTGCAGGCCATCGACCTTCCAGTTGGTGATGGAATAACCGCGGGCGCGGTAGTCGGTGCGGCCGCCCACTTCGGCCTTGCTCGCGGTCACGCCTGGCGTGGTTTCCAGCGCCTGCTCGATGGTGTGGATGGCGCGGTCGTCCATCTGCTGGCGGGTGATGGTGGTCACCGACTGCGGTGTTTGACGCGGCGTCAGCTTGAGGCCGGTCGAACTGCGGCTGCTCTCGACCGTGTACCCTAGCTGGCCCGTTTCATCGGCAGGCACCAGCGCGCTGTCTTCGATCTGCGTGGCATCCAGCTCCAGGGGCTGGCTGTCAGCCGCCATCGCTCCACCGCTGATGGCCACGGCAATGAAGAAGGCCAGCGGGTTGAGGCGACTTCCGCCTCGGCTGATGGGAGAGAAGTCGTTCATGATGCTCCGAGGTTTCATTTGGGAAGGTTTCGTATTCGCAGATGATTTTTTGTTACGATTCTAGGGATCCGCCCTTGGGGCTCCAGGCCCGGCTTGTACGGGCTTGTAATCGAACGTAACGAGCGCCACCGGCCCTCATCGAACAGGTGTTTTTTGAAATGAGCACGACCCTGCTGGTTGTCGACGATGACGACGAGATCCGCGAACTTCTCTGCGATTACCTGACCGATGCCGGCTATACCGTGCTAGCGGCCGCTGACGGCGACGGGATGCGCCAGCAACTGGCGCTGCATAAAGTCGAGCTGGTGGTGCTGGACTTGATGCTGCCCGGCGAGGATGGCTTGAGCCTGTGCCGCCAGTTGCAATCGACGCCCGGGTTGGCGGTGATCATGTTGTCGGCCAAAGGCAGCACGCTGGACCGCATCATTGGCCTGGAAGTGGGCGCGGACGATTACCTGGCCAAACCCTTCGAACCGCGCGAGCTGATTGCCCGGATAAAAGCGGTGTTGCGGCGCCCGCAGCGCCTCGATACGCCGGTTGCAAAGCCCGCGGTGGAAGCGCAGCAGTTCGCCGGGTTTCGCCTCGACCACGTCAAACGCCTGCTCACCCGCCCTGACGGCGAAACGCTGACCCTGCCCCGCTCCGACCACCGCGTATTGCGCGAGCTGCTGGAGGCCAACAACCGCGTGGTGTCCCGCGATCAGCTGACCCGCAGTGCGTTCGGCCGCGACCACCTGCCTGACGACCGCTCGGTGGACATGTGCGTCAGCCGCCTGCGCCAGCAATTGCGGCGCGCGCCGGGCGGCACAGCGCAGATCCTCACCATCCGCAACGAAGGCTACTTGCTGAGCGTTGCGCGCAGCGAGGCTGATGCCTGACATGCGCTGGCTTCGCCGGCTGTGGCCGCGCACGCTGTTTGGCCAACTGCTGTTGATCATGGTCAGCGGCACCGTGGTGATCCAGTTGATGTCGAGCAGCATCTGGTTCGATGTGCGTTTCGCCCAGGTGCTCGAGGCCCCTGTTCGGCTGATTGCCGCCCGCAGCGCGCCGCTGATTGCCAGTGCCAATTGCCATGGCAGCCCGACGCAGGCACCTGCCCACTATCAGTTGCGCTGTGCCGAAAACCTGCCCGCGGCGGAACACGACGAACGCAGAGGGCGCAAGCGTATCGAGCTGCTGCTGCAACAGGCCCTCAACTACGAACTGGGCCACGCCCAGGAGGTGCGCCTGCTGAAGGTGCACCTGACCGATGAACTGGGCCAACCGATTGTCTGGCGCAGCCTGTTCGGTTTGCGCACGGCGCAGGCCCATATCGCGTTTGCCGTGCCGCTGGCCGATGGGCATTGGCTGACCATCGATGGCCAGGAGCTGCAGGGCTGGAGCGGCGAGTCCGCCTGGGTGTTGATCAGCGATTACCTGCTGCGGGTGTATGCCCTGCGCATCGTCGCTGTGCTGCTGGTGTGCCTGGTGGCGGTGCGCTTGTGCCTGCGCCCGTTGCGGCGCCTGGCGGATGCCGCGCGCGGCCTGGGCAGCAACCTGGAACAGCCGCCCTTGGCGCTGGACGGGCCGGAAGAAGTGCGCCAGGCCGCCCAGGCCTTCAACGCGATGCAGCAGCGGTTGATTGCGATGGTCAACGACAAGGCCTATTTCCTGGCTGCCGTGTCCCACGACTTGCGCACCCCACTGACCCGCATGCGCCTGCGCCTGGAGCGCTTGCCGGACGACGAGCATCGCCAGCGCCTGCGGCAGAACATCACGCAGATGGACGACATGATTGGCCAAGTGCTCGATTACCTGCGGGCCGGGGAGCAGCAAAACCTGCAACAGGTGGACCTGGACCGGCTGGTGACGCGGCAGTGTGCCGACTTGTCCACAGCCCGCGAGCCACTGCCGGTTCATGGCCAGGGCGGCAGCTTGCGGGCTGATGCGCTGCTGCTGCAGCGTTGCCTGCAGAATTTGCTGGTCAACGCCTTGCGATATGGCAAGGAAGTTTCGGTCACGCTGGAGCGCGCGACCACGGGGGTTTATATCCATGTCGATGACCGAGGGCCGGGGATCGCGCCAGGCTTGCTGGCGACGGTTACCGACCCGTTCGTACGGGGTGAAGGGTCGCGTAACCAGGCGTCTGGCGGGTATGGCTTGGGGTTGAGTATTGCCCAGCGGATCGCGGCCAGCCATGGCGGCGAGTTGCTGTTGTGCAACCGCGACGGCGGTGGGCTGCGGGCCAGCGTGCTGTTACCTCGATAACCTGTCACCGCTCCTACAAAGAGCTGAGCGCTCGGGATCAGGTAACAGTGTTTTACCGATTGCCCAGGTTTTCCGCAGCCCGCCATTGCCTATCCTACGCGGGTCATCCTGCCTGCGATGGACCCATGAAACACTCACTGCCCAGCCGCTACGCCTGCCTTTTCATCTGCCTGTCGTTCACCTGTGCCAGCCTCCCATTACTGCCCCAACATGCCTGGCTCTGGCCATTCACACTGATCACCGCCCTGCTCAGCCTGGTCGGCCTCAATGACCTGCGCCAGAGCCACCACGCGGTGCGGCGCAACTACCCGATCCTGGGCAACATCCGCTACTTGATCGAAACCATCCGCCCAGAAATCCGCCAATACCTGATCGAAGGTGACGACGACAAGCTGCCGTTTTCACGGTCCCAGCGTTCCCTGGTGTATGCACGGGCGAAGAACGAGAGCGCCGAAAAAGCCTTCGGCACGCTCAACGATGCCTACAAACCCGGCTTCGAATTCATCAGCCATTCGATGCTGCCGGTGGCCACGCCCGACCCCGCCTCGTTCCGCATCGCCATTGGCGGGCCGCAGTGCCGGCAACCTTACTCGGCATCGATCTTCAACATCTCGGCCATGAGTTTCGGCGCCCTCAGCGCCAACGCCATCGCGGCGCTCAACCAGGGTGCACGGCTGGGGCGCTTTGCCCATGACACCGGTGAGGGCAGCATCAGCCCGTACCACCGCGAACATGGCGGCGACCTGATCTGGGAGATCGGCAGCGGTTACTTTGGCTGCCGCACCGAAGAAGGCCGTTTCGACCCGCAACGCTTCGCCGAACAAGCCCGCTCGACGCAAGTGAAGATGATCGAGATCAAGCTCAGCCAAGGCGCCAAACCCGGCCACGGCGGCATCCTCCCGGGGCACAAAGTCAGCCCGGAAATCGCCGCCACCCGTGGCGTGCGTGAGGGCGAAGACTGTATTTCGCCGGCCGCCCATAGCGCATTCCGCACGCCGGTCGAACTGCTGCGGTTCGTTGCCAGCCTGCGCGAACTGTCGGGCGGCAAGCCGGTGGGTTTCAAGTTCTGCCTGGGCCACCCGTGGGAATTCATGGGCATTGCCAAAGCCATGCTGGCGACGGGAATCACCCCCGACTTTATCGTCGTCGACGGCAAGGAAGGCGGCACCGGTGCGGCGCCACGCGAGTTCAGTGACAACATGGGCGTGCCCATGCGCGAAGGCTTGATGTTCGTGCACAACACCTTGGTCGGCCTGAATTTGCGCTCGAGCATCCGCATTGGCGCGGCGGGCAAGATCGTCAGCGCCTTCGACATCGCCAGTGTGCTGGCCATTGGTGCCGACTGGGTGAATTCTGCGCGCGGCTTCATGTTCGCCATTGGCTGCATTCAGTCGCAGAGCTGCCACACCAACAAATGCCCGACCGGGGTCGCCACCCAGGACCCGCTCCGCCAGCGTGCGTTGGTGGTGCCGGACAAGGCTCAGCGGGTGGCGAGCTTCCACCGCAATACCCTGCACACATTGGCTGAGATGCTTGCGGCGGCGGGCCTGGAGCACCCGTCGGAGCTCAAGCCCAAACATTTGGCACGGCGTGTCAGCGCCAGCGAGATTGGCTTGTTTTCAGATCTGCATACGTTCCTCAAGCCTGGCGAATTGCTCAGTGGCTCGATTGAAAGCGAGTTTTATGCGCGGATGTGGCGGATGGCGCGCAGCGACAGTTTTGCGCCGGAGACAGGGGAGGTTGTAGAAAAAGAAGTAGTGCGCCACAGACAGGCCGAGCCGGCCTGAAGGCTGGGGGTGCTTCGCACCCCTTTCGCGGCGCAAGGCCGCTCCCACACGTACAACGCAAATCTCTGTAGGAGCGGGCTTGCCCGCGATGGCTGCAAAGCAGCCCCGACGCCATCCGATCAGAAGATGCTGATCGGGTACTCGACGAATACGCGGACTTCGTTACCGTCGTCGTTGTAGCCGTTCTGCTGTACGGCATTGTTGGTGCGTACGAACGAGCTGCGTAGCTTGACCGACAGGTCTTTGGCCGGGCCGTCTTGAACCACGTAACGGATCTGGTTGAAGATTTCGCGCTCTTTACCTTCACCGAAACCTTGCGGGTTGGCGACGTTGCGGGTGTTGATGTTGTCACCCACTACGTAGGCCAGCTTGTAGGTCAGGCCCGGTACGCCGTAGGCGCCGAAGTCCAGGCCGTAGCCCAGCTGCCAGGAGCGCTCGTCTTCGGCGTTGAAGTCAGACCAGTACGAGTTGGCCAGGTAGATGGTCGAACCACCGTCACCCACGCCACCGGCGTTCTGGTAGAAGCCGTAGTTGTAACCGGTGCTGCCAGTGCTGCGCTGGTGAGCGATGGTGAACGAGTGCGCACCGTAGGCGTAGGTCGCCGCCAGGCTCCAGATGGTGTTGGAGTCACCATTGAGCTCGGCCGCTTTGACGAACTTGTTGTTGATGTCCGACTTGTAGCCGTTGAAGTCCAGGGTCAGGGACTGGTCGCTGGCGATCGGGAAGACATAGTTCATGCCCAGGTAGTGCTTCTGCATCACGTCTTCGTTGTCTGCGGTGTACAGCGAAGCGGTGAAGTTGTCGGTGAACTTGTAGCTACCACCGAAGACGTTGATCGACTTCAGGCCACCACCGTCACGACGCTCGGCACTTTTGCGCGCTTCTTGGGTGAAGCGGCCGGCGTTCAGTTCCAGGCCCTGGATTTCTTTGGAAGTGATCAGGGTACCGGTGAAGCTTTCTGGCAGCAGACGGGCGTCGTCGTACTGCAGCACAGGCAGTGCTGGCATCTGGTCACCGTACTTGAGCACGGTGTTGGAGATGCGGAATTTCACGGCTGCGCCGCCACGGGCCAGGTTATGTGGCGAGCTGGCGTTGCCGTCGGCGTTCTTGGTGTCGTGCGGTTTGAAGAAGTCGACGCCGCCACCACCGTTGTGGCCTTTGCCGCCGTCCAGACGCAAGGCGTACAGGCCGAATGCGTCGACGCCGACACCGACGGTGCCCTGGGTGAAACCGGAGGAGAAGTTGGCGATGACGCCTTGGCCCCATTCGATCTGGTCATCGGTACCGTGCTTCTTGTCACGGTTGATGTAGGCGTTGCGCAGCAGAACGTTGGCGTGGCTGTCTTCGATGAAGCCCTTGCTGTCGGCCTGCTCATTGGCCTGGGCCTGGGTCGCGGCGATCATTGCCAGTGCGACCAGGCTGATCCTGGTTTTCAACATGTTGTTTTCCTTATTTCTTAATCAAAAACGCTTCGCAATATGACGCCAGGAACCAACGCCCCTTCGTAGGTTCGACGCTATGCGGATCCAGACTGAAAGGCTTGCCGGCAATCGCACGGTGGCCTTTTACAGCAGCATGGCCATGTCATGGCCAGCAGGCGTTGGCCGAATCCTAGCGGTGTGCGATTACAAATGTCAAAAAATCGTGAAATGCAGGTTGATATAACCAAAATTCCCCAGGCCGCTGGTGCATTTCCATGCCTGTTGGCGCTATCAGAGGGCATTTTTTCTTCTGTCAGAAATGTCGCTTTGACCAACCCGGCAGCTTTCATGGGCGCGGAGCATACAACAGCGGCAGTTACAAAGTGATACATATGTAAAGACAACCCTTTACAAATACCCAAGCAACAGTAAATAGCAAGCATTACCATTCGCACCCTTTCTCACCTGCCACGGTCCGGATGCCTCCATGCTTGTACCCTGCCGCCTCTCTCCGCTGACGCTTGGCCTGTCGCTGCTGTTCAGCGCCAGCCTGGCCACCGCTGCCACCACCACCCTGCCGGAAATGTCAGTGACTGCCGAAGGCGAGCGCGAGGAGGACAACCCGCGGGTCAAGGAAGTCAGTACCGCGACGCGCACCTCGACCCCCGTGCGCTACGTGCCCCAGGCCATCGACACGGTCAAGACCGCCAACGTGCTGGACTACGGCAACAACACCCTGGGCAAGGCACTTGAGGGCATCCCCAACGTCAGCAGCGGCGCCGACACGCGCTTCGACAGCGTGCGCATCCGCGGCTTCGAGGCCAGCAACGATTTCTACCTGGACGGCATTCGCGACGACAGCCAGTACATTCGCGACCTCAACAACATCGAGCGGGTCGAGGTGCTCAAAGGGCCCGCAGCGGTGTTGTATGGCCGCGGCAGCCAGGGTGGCATCGTCAACCGCGTCAGCAAGGCGCCGGAGCACGGCCGCCGTTCGAGCATCGAGGCGCAAGGCGGCAGCGAAGATTTGCGCAGCCTGTACGCCGACCTCAGCGCAGACCCTAGCGATACCATCAGCCTGCGCCTGAACCTGGGCAACCAGGACAACAACAGCTTCCGCGACGGCATCGATGGCAGCCGCCAGCTCTTCGCCCCGTCGATGAGCTGGCAGCTCTCGCCCGACCTGAACTGGCTGGTGCAGTACGAATACAGCCGCTACAACCGCACACCAGACCGCGGTATCCCCGGGGTCAATGGCCGCCCCGCCGACGTCAGCCGCAGCACCACCTACAGCGATACCCAGCGCGACTACATCGATGACCGCGCCCAGTCGCTGCGCTCGCGGCTCAACTACCAGCTGAACGAAACCTGGCAACTGCGCCACACCCTCGGCCTGTTCAAGCTCGACAGCGAGTTCGACAACACCTATGCGACGGGCTACAACGCCAGCACCAACACTGTCACCCGCCAGCGCTGGCAACAGGACCTGAACACCCGCAACCTGTTCAACAACCTCGAAGCCGAGGGCGACTTCACTACCGTGGGGCTGGAGCACAAGCTGTTGGTGGGCTTGGAGTTCGGCAGCCAACGGCGTGACCCGACCCTGTACACCGCTGCGCCTAATAGTGTGCCCAGCCTGGACGTTGGCAACCCCGACCGCAGCCGGCAGCACACGGGCCCAATGTTACTGTCGAGCGACAACCACACCGTGGTCCAAAGCCGTGGCCTCTACCTGCAAGACCAGGTCCGCCTGAACGATCAATGGCAGGTGCTCGCCGGCGTGCGTTTCGACCAGTTCGAGGTAGAGACCACCAACAAGGATGGCCTGACCGAGCCGCAGGACAGCAACACCACCAGCCCGCGCCTGGGTGTGGTCTACACGCCGTGGCGCGACCACTCCTTCTATGCATCGTGGAGCAAGACCTTCTCGCCAGTGGGCGGTGGCCTGATCGGCATCACCCCCGGCGCGCCGGGCAACACCAACGACACCGGGCCAGAGCTGACCCGCCAGAAGGAGATCGGGGTCAAGAGCGACTGGTTCGACCAGCGCCTCACCACCACCCTCGCCGTGTATGAACTGGAGCTGTACAACCGCCGCACGCGTGACCCGGAAAACCCGGAAATCACCCTGCTCAGCGGCTTGCAACGCTCCCGAGGCATCGAGCTGACCGCCACCGGCAATATCGTCGGCAACTGGTACGTGCGCGGGGGCATCGGCCTGCAGGATGCGACCATCGTCAAAGACAACAATAACCAGGAAGGCAACCGCATCAACGACGTGGCCAAGCGTAATGCCAGCCTGTTCGTGACCTGGAAACCGGAATTGGGCTGGTACGCCGAGACCGGCTTGACGTTGGTGGGGGAGCGTTATGCCGACAACCAGAACACCACGGTGTTGCCAGGCTACGGCCGCTGGGATGCGCTGGCCGGCTACCGCACCCACGACTGGGATGTGCGGGCGGCGTTGAACAACATTGCCGACAAGACCTACTACAGCTCGGCGACCAGTGCGGCGCAGATCCAGGTGGGCGATCCGCGGAGCCTGGTGGTGACGAGCACTTACCGCTTCTGATCTTTGTTGCCTGTACCGGCCTCTTCGCAGCACAAGGCTGCTCCTACAGGGATCGCACGCCACCTGTAGGAGCAGCCTTGTGCTGCGAAGGGGCCAGCACCGGTAAAACCGATGAGATCAGTGCCACACCGCCATCAGCGCCTGCATCTCTGCTTCACTGATCAGCCCTTGCGGGTATCGCCCGGCAAGCAGACGTCGTGGGTCGGTCGTCCTGACCTGGATGTTTCCATGGTGCTTCAACCACTGCGCCAACAGCTTGAGCGATGGGTGGTTAACTGCCGATGGGCACAAAGCCGACTCACTTGCTGCGTTCATTTCCACACGTACTCCTTTGCCCGTGAGCGGCTAATTTACGTAGGCATTGTTACAGATCAGAGAGCCCGACCCATTCGAGCTATCTAATTGAAAAACAATACAAAACGTATGCCACTCAGGCGGCCGGACGTCGCTTGGAAAGGTCACCCGAAAAAAGGCCCGTCGTATGACGGGCCTTTTTATTCAGGGTGGTCTCAGCGCTTGACTGGCGCCGGCTGCTGCTGGGTCAGGCAGTGGATATTGCCGCCCCCCAACAACAATTCACGGCCTGGGATCATGACCACTTCATGATCCGGGAAGAGCTCGGCCAGGATGGCTCTGGCCTGGGCATCGGCGGGGTCATCGAAGCTCGGCGCGATGATGCCGCCATTGACGATCAGGAAGTTCACGTACGAGCCGGCCAGGCGCACCGACGGGTCGCGCTCCTGGCTACCGGCCACTTGGTCGACGCCAGCACACTCTTCAGCCGTGGCGTACAGCGGGCCCGGGATCGGCATCTTGTGCACCACAAACTCACGGCCTTTGGCGTCGCGGGTGTTTTTCAACACGTCCATTGCCGCGTGGCAGCGGGCGTAGTTGGGGTCGTTGGAATCATCGGTCCAGGCCAGTAACACTTCGCCCGGGCGCACGTAACAGCAGAAGTTGTCGACGTGGCCGTCGGTCTCGTCGTTGTACAGGCCGTCCGGCAGCCAGACCACGGTATCGACGGCCAACTGCTCACGCAGGACCGCTTCGATTTCCTCACGGCCCAGGTGCGGGTTGCGGTTACGGTTGAGCAGGCATTCTTCGGTGGTGATCACCGTGCCCTCGCCGTCCACGTGGATCGAGCCACCCTCCAGCACGAAGCCCTCGGTTTGGTAGCGCTGGCAGCGCTCCATTTCCAAGACCTTGGCGGCCAGTTCCTCGTCACGGTTCCAGGGTGCGTAGAGCCCGCCATCGAAGCCGCCCCAGGCATTGAAGCCCCAGTCCACGCCGCGCACTTCGCCGTGGTCGTTGATGACGAAGGTCGGGCCGGTGTCGCGCACCCAGGCGTCGTCATTGCTGATTTCCACGACGCGGATGTTCGGCAGGTCGAGCTGACGGCGTGCGTTCTCGTACTGGCCAGCAGAAACACCCACGGTCACTGGCTCGAAGCGGGCGATCGCCTTGGCCAATGTCACATGAGCGGCCTGTGCCGGTTTGCCACCCAGGCGCCAGTTGTCCGAACGCTCCGGCCAGACCATCCAGACCTGGGTCTGCGGCGCCCATTCAGCGGGCATGTGGAAGCCGTCGGCACGGGGGGTAGAATTGAGGGTTTTCATGGTTAACCTCTGCGTAGGCCCTGAGCCGATGTGCGCTGGGGCGTTGGTCGATGGGGGTAGGAGCAGCGATGGCAAATTTATAACCGATATATATCGGCTTTAAAAGCAAAAATAGCCGATCGGCAAAGCCTTACCCCTTATTAGATCGATATCAATCGGCATATCCATCATGATCACGCTCAAACCCATGATATTTGTCTGCCACCACCCTAGCCGACGAGCTAGGCTGCATGCCATAGAACTTGGTTTACCAGAGGCGACTTGAGATGCGCATACTCGTCACAGGCGGCGCCGGCTTCATTGGCTCGGCGCTGGTCCGTCACCTGATCGGCAACACCGAACACGAAGTGCTGAACCTCGACAAGCTGACCTACGCCGGCAACCTCGAGTCGCTGCAAAGCATCGCCAACAATACCCGTTACGAATTCGTCCAGGCCGATATCGCTGATGCGGCGACAGTCAGTGCCGTACTCGAGCGCTTCCAGCCCGACGCAATCATGCACCTGGCTGCCGAATCCCATGTGGACCGTTCGATCGACGGCCCGGCAGCGTTCATCCAGACCAATATCGTCGGCACCTATGCCCTGCTCGAAGCTACCCGTGCCTGGTGGAGCCGCCTGCCTGCCGAGCAGCGCCGTGCGTTCCGCTTTCACCATATCTCCACCGACGAAGTGTATGGCGACCTGCATGGCGCCAACGACCTGTTCCACGAGACCACGCCGTATGCGCCCAGCTCCCCCTATTCGGCGAGCAAGGCCGCCTCGGACCACCTGGTACGCGCCTGGCACCGCACGTATGGCCTGCCGGTACTGATCACCAACTGCTCGAACAATTACGGCCCGTACCATTTCCCTGAAAAGCTGATCCCGCTGATGATCCTCAATGCCCTGGCCGGCAAGCCACTGCCGGTGTACGGCAATGGCCAGCAGGTGCGCGACTGGCTGTTCGTAGAAGACCACGCCCGGGCGTTGCTTGAGGTGGTGAGCCGCGGCGAGGTCGGCGAAACGTACAATATCGGCGGCCACAACGAGCAGAAGAACCTCGACGTGGTCCACGCCATCTGTGCCCTGCTCGACGAGCTGGCGCCACAGCACCCTGAAGGCGTGGCCCGTTATGCAGACCTGATCACCTACGTTCAGGACCGCCCCGGCCATGACCTGCGCTATGCCATCGATGCCAGCAAGATCGAACGGGAGCTGGGCTGGGTACCGCAGGAAACCTTCGCCACCGGGCTGCGCAAGACCGTGCAGTGGTACCTGGATAACCTGCAGTGGTGCCGCCATGTCCAGGATGGCAGCTACCAGGGGGAACGCCTGGGCAATACCGACATCAAGGAGCTCATTGCATGACCAAGGGCATCGTCCTGGCCGGAGGATCCGGCACCCGCCTGCACCCCATCACCCTCGGGGTATCCAAGCAACTGCTGCCGATTTATGACAAGCCGATGATCTACTACCCGATCTCGGTGCTGATGCTCGCCGATATCCGCGACATCCTGCTGATCTCCACGCCCCAGGACCTGCCTCAGTATCGCCAGCTGTTCGGCGATGGCAGCCAGTTCGGCATTCGCATCAGCTATGCCGAGCAGCCATCACCCGACGGCCTGGCCCAGGCATTCCTGATCGGTGAGGAGTTTATCGGTGACGACTCGGTCTGCCTCATCCTCGGTGACAACATCTTCCACGGCCAGAGCTTCACCGAACAGTTGCAGCGCGCGGTCAGCCACCCCAGCGGCGCCACCGTGTTCGGCTATTGGGTCAAGGACCCGGAGCGCTTCGGTGTGGTCGAGTTCGACGAGCAGGGCAACGCGCTGTCCATCGAAGAGAAGCCACTCAAGCCCAAGTCCAGCTATGCCGTGACGGGCCTGTACTTCTACGACAACGACGTGGTCGAAATCGCCAAAGGCATTCGCCCCTCGGAGCGCGGCGAGCTTGAGATCACCGATGTCACCAATGCCTACCTCAAGCGCGGCGACTTGCGCGTGGAGCGCTTTGGTCGTGGCTTCGCCTGGCTCGACACCGGCACCCACGAGAGCCTGCTGGATGCCTCGCAATATGTGCAAACCATCGAGAACCGCCAGGGGCTGAAAGTGGCCTGCCTGGAAGAAATCGCCTTCAACAAGGGCTGGATCACCCGTGACCAGCTGCTGGCAAAGGCTGAAAAACTTAAGAAGACCGGTTACGGTCAGTACCTGGGCAAATTGGCAAACGAGTCTGCATGAACATCATCCCCACCGAGATCCCTGACGTACTGATCATCGAGCCAACGGTATACGGTGACAGCCGTGGCTTCTTCTTCGAAGCCTTCAATGCCCGCGAATTCGCGAAGCACACCGGCGTCACCGTGAGCTTTGTCCAGGACAACCACTCGCGCTCCGTCAAAGGCGTGTTGCGCGGCCTGCACTATCAGGTGGAAAACACCCAGGGCAAACTGGTGCGGGTGGTACAGGGCGAGATACGCGACATTGCCGTGGACGTGCGCAGGAGCTCGCCCACGTTCGGCAAATGGGTCGCGGTGCACCTGTCGGCCGATAATCATCGGCAACTGTGGATTCCACCGGGGTTCGCCCACGGCTTCTCGGTGGTCAGCGAATCGGCCGAGTTTCTCTACAAGACCACGGACTACTACAACCCTGGCGCAGACCGTTGCATCCGCTGGGACGACGCTGAGCTGGCCATCGACTGGCAACTCGCGGGGCCGCCGGTGCTGTCGGACAAAGACAAGGTCGGCGTACCGCTGAGCGAGGCGCAACTGCTGCCATGAAAATCGTCGTCTGCGGCCGTAATGGCCAGGTTGCCCAAGCGCTGCAGGCGCAGTTGGCCGGGCTTGGCGAGCTACACGTGCTTGGCCGCGAGCACCTCGACCTGGCACAGCCCGAGGCCCTGCGCGAGCCGCTGCGCCGGCTCGCTCCCGACCTGATCATAAACGCTGCTGCCTACACGGCGGTGGACCAGGCCGAACAAGAGCCCGAGCTGGCCTTTGCAATCAATGCCCATGGCCCCCGCGTGCTCGCCGAAGAAGCAGCACAGCTGGGTGCGCCGCTCATCCACTACTCCACCGACTACGTCTTCGACGGCAGCAAGGCCACGCCCTATACCGAACAAGACACGCCCAACCCCCTGGGGGTTTATGGCCACAGCAAACTGGCCGGCGAGCAGGCGATTACTGCGGTGGCCGGCCAGCACCTGATCCTGCGCACCAGCTGGGTCTACTCGCTGTATGGGCGCAACTTCCTGCTGACAATGCAGCGCCTGCTGCAGGAAAAACCCCAACTGCGCGTGGTGAACGACCAGATTGGCGCGCCGACGTCTGCCGCTACCCTTGCTGCCAGCACCCGCACGCTGATCGAGCGCTGGCACGCTGGGCAGGCTGGCGACTGGGGCACCTACCACCTCACTGCGCAAGGTGAGACCTCCTGGTTCGGTTTCGCCCAGGCGATCGCCGAGCAGTTGCGGGCGCAAGGGTTACCCTGTGCCGAACTGCAGCCGATCCCGTCCAGCGAATACCCCACACCCGCCCGCAGGCCACTCAATTCACGCTTGGACTGCTCACGCTTGGCCCAGCAATGGCACATCAGCCTGCCGCACTGGCAGCAGGCGCTGATCGACTGCCTCAAGTAGCGCATAATTGCGTCAGACTTTTCTGGCGCATTGACCTGATGATCGCGAAACCCACGCCCCCACGCCGTCCCCGCTGGCGCAGCCTGGCCCTGCTGGCCGTGTGCCTGATCCCACTGCTGTGGCCGCTGCATCATCTGGCCGAGCGCTATTACCAGGAAGAGCTGGCCTCGCAGAATCGCCAGACCCTCGACCTGTACGTCGCCAACCTGCTGGGCACCCTGCACCGCTACGAAACCCTGCCGCAAATCCTCGGCGACCTGCCGGCGCTGCGCGGCGTGCTGGCCGACCCGTTCCGCCTGGAAGCGGTGACCAACGCCAACCGCCTGCTCAAGGACATCGTCCAGCAGACCGGTGCCGAGGTCATGTACCTGATGGACGTCAGCGGCAATACCCTGGCCGCCTCCAACTGGGACAAGCACGACAGTTTCGTCGGTCGCAACTTCGCCTTCCGCCCCTACTTCAACGAAGCCATGGCCGGCCACCTGGGGCGCTTCTTTGGCCAGGGCACCACCTCGGCCAAGCGTGGCTACTTCTTCGCCGCCGCCGTGCGCGACCGCGAGCGGATCGTGGGCGTGCTGGTGGTCAAGGTCGACCTCGACCACACCGAAACCCTCTGGGGCCGTACCCCCGAGCAACTGTTGCTGACCGACCATAACGGCGTGGTCATCCTCACCTCTCGGCCGGACTGGCGCTTCCGCGCCACCCGCGCGCTGACCGAGGCCGAGCGCCAGGCGATCATCGCCATCCAGCCGTACCCGACCCAGGCCCCGCAACCCTTGGTGCTGAACCAGGACGCGTGGATCACCCAGACCCGCGACATCAAGGAAACCGGCTGGCAGGTCAGCATCCTCGCCCCGCGCATCCTGGTCGACCGCTCGGTGCAGACGGTGATGGCCATCGGTGCCGGCACGTTGCTGGTGCTGGTGCTGCTGGCCGGCCTGGTGATGCAGCGGCGCCGGCATTACATCGACCGCATCGACTTCGAGGCCCGTGGCCGTCAAGAGCTGGAAAAGCGCGTGGCCGAACGTACCGCCGACCTTGAAGGCCTCAACACCCGCCTCAAGAGCGCCGTGCTCGAACGTGAAAACGCCCAGCAGGAGGCCGTGCGGGCCCAGGACGAATTGGTCCAGGCCGGCAAGCTGTCGGTGCTGGGCACCATGTCGGCGAGCATCAGCCACGAGCTCAACCAGCCGCTGGCGGCCATCCGCAGCTACGCCGAAAATGCCGAGATCCTGCTCGATCACCAGCGCACCGAAGACGCTCGCGGCAACCTCAAGCTGATCGGTGAGCTGACCGGGCGCATGGCCTCGATCATCGCCCACCTGCGCGCCTTCGCCCGCCGCGACCGCCACGCCCCGGAAAGCGTGGCCCTGCAGCCGGCACTGGACGACGCCCTGGCGCTGCTGGCCAAGCGCCGCCGGGCGATGGCCGTCGAGCTGATCCGCGACCTGCCAGAGGCCACGTTGTGGGTGCAAGCCGGCGAAACCCGCCTGCGCCAAGTGCTGGGCAACCTGCTGGCCAACGCCCTCGATGCCCTGACCGAAAAGGCCAACCCGCGCCGCCTCTGGCTGAGTGCCGAACAGCGCGATGGCTACGTCTACCTGTACATCCGCGACAACGGCCCGGGCTTCAGCCGCCAGGCACTGGAGCATGCCAAAGAGCCGTTCTTCACCACCAAGACCCGTACCCAGGGCCTTGGCCTGGGGCTGGCCATCTGCGAAAGCCTGATGCGCGCCCTGGGCGGCGAACTGCTGCTGGCCAACCACCCAGAAGGCGGTGCCCTGCTTACCCTGCAACTGCGCGTGGCGGCACCCGGCGCTACCCTGCCCAATTCGGAGGACCCCTCGGCATGAGCCCCGAGACACTGATCGACAGCCAAGCCCAGGTCATTCTGGTCGACGACGACCCGCACCTGCGCCAAGCCCTGAGCCAGACCCTGGACCTTGCCGGGCTCAAGGTGGTGGCGCTGGCCGATGCCCAAGGCCTGGCCGAGCGCATCGAAGCCGACTGGCCCGGTGTGGTGGTCAGCGACATCCGCATGCCGGGCATCGATGGCCTGCAACTGCTGGAGCAACTGCACGGCCGCGACAGCGAACTGCCTGTGCTGCTGATTACTGGCCACGGCGATGTGCCGCTGGCGGTACAGGCCATGCGTGCCGGCGCCTATGACTTCCTCGAAAAGCCGTTCGCCAGCGACGCCCTGCTCGACAGCGTGCGCCGCGCCCTGGCCCTGCGCCGCCTGGTGCTGGACAACCGCAGCCTGCGCCTGGCCTTGAGCGACCGTCAGCAACTGGCCACCCGCCTGGTGGGCCAGTCACCGACGATGCTACGCCTGCGTGAGCAGATCGGCGCTTTGGCCGGCACCCGTGCCGATGTGCTGATTCTGGGTGAGACTGGCGCCGGCAAAGAGGTGGTGGCCCGCGCCCTGCACGACCTTTCTAGCCGCCGCGACGGGCCCTTCGTGGCCATCAACGCCGGGGCATTGGCCGAATCGGTGGTCGAGAGCGAGCTGTTTGGCCACGAACCCGGCGCCTTCACCGGCGCGCAGAAGCGGCGTATCGGCAAGTTCGAATTCGCCAATGGCGGCACGCTGTTCCTCGATGAAATCGAGAGCATGAGCCTGGATGTTCAGGTGAAGCTGCTGCGCATGCTGCAGGAGCGGGTGGTCGAACGCCTGGGCGGCAACCAGTTGATCCCGTTGGATATCCGCATCATCGCCGCCACCAAGGAAGACCTGCGTCAGTCCGCTGACCAAGGGCGCTTCCGGGCCGACCTGTATTACCGCCTGAACGTGGCGCCGCTGCGCATCCCCCCGCTGCGCGAGCGTGGCGATGACATTTTGGTGTTGTTCCAGCACTTTGCCGACGCCGCCAGCCAGCGCCACGGCTTGCCGCCGCACACCCTGCAGCCGGCCCAGCGCGCCTTATTGCTGCGCCACGACTGGCCGGGCAACGTGCGTGAGCTACAGAACGTCGCCGAGCGCTTCGCCCTTGGCCTGGAGCTTGCCCTCGACGGCCAGGCGCCCGCTGCGGCAACGCCCACGGCGGCGGTATTGACCGGCAACCTCAGCGAACAGGTCGAACAGTTCGAGCGCTCGCTGATCGCCGCCGAGCTTTCCCAGCCGCACAGCTCGATGCGCAGCCTGGCCGAAGCGCTGGGCATCCCCCGCAAGACCCTGCATGACAAATTACGCAAACACAGCCTCAATTTTGACGGTGGCAGTGGCGGGCACGACGACCAGGAGGACAACCGTCCATGAGCAGCGACAGCCAGTACCTGCAATCCGTACTGCACAGCGACATCCCTCTGACCCGCGAAATGGGCCTGGAGGTCATCGATTGGCAACAGCACACCCTGCGCCTGCAACTGCCGCTGGCAGCCAACGTCAACCACAAGAGCACCATGTTCGGCGGCAGCCTGTACTGCGCCGCGGTGCTGGTGGGTTGGGGGTGGCTGCACCTGCGCTTGCGCGAGCTGGGCATTGATGACGGGCATATCGTCATTCAGGAAGGGCAGATCAGCTATCCGCTGCCGGTCACCGGCGCGGCGGTGGCCCGTTGTGCGGCGCCGGACGAGAAGGCTTGGGAACGCTTCGTGGCGATGTACCAGCGCCGCGGCCGGGCGCGTTTGACGCTGGAAACCACCGTCAGCAATGCCGGCAGTGACGAGCCTGCCGTGAAATTCAGCGGCCAGTACGTGCTGCACCGCTGACGCACACGCATAGACCGAAACAGCGCCTGCTGACCTAGCAGGGGCTCTGTGGGAGCGGGTTTACCCGCGAACACCGGCGAAGCCGGTGCCAGAAACCGGTTTGGCTTCTTCGCGGGTAAACCCGCTCCCACAGGATCATGAGGCGCGGGGTTAAGCGTTTTGTTCTTTACACGCCAGATCTATCAAGGCTTGGCGCCAGGCGGCTGTGCGGGGCAAGGCCAGGAAGAATGGATTGAGCAGGGATTCACGCGCCGGGTAGGTGAACGGCTGGCCATCCAGCCCGATCACTTCGCCACCGGCCCCCTCCAATACGCCCTGTGCAGCGGCGGTATCCCACTGCGACGTCGGCGCCAGGCGCGGGTAGCAATCGGCGCTGCCTTCGGCCAGCAGGCAGAACTTCAACGAGCTGCCGATATTGGCCAGGTCCAGCTCACCCACCGCCGCCCCTAACCCTGCCAACAGCGCCTCTTGCTCGGGGCTGGAATGGCGACGGCTGGCCACCACCGTGAAACGGCCTTCGGCAGGCGGTGCGTTACGCACCTGGATTGGCTGGGCAGCTTCCCCCGCCTCGGCACGCCACGCACCCAACTGGCGCCCACCCAAGTAGCAACGCCCGTTGGTCGGCATCGAGACCACACCAAACACCACCACGCCGTTTTCGATCAGGGCGATGTTGACCGTGAACTCTTCACTGCCCGCAATGAATTCCTTGGTGCCGTCCAGCGGGTCGACCAGCCACCAGCGGCTCCAGCCCTGGCGCTCGACCAGCGAAATGTTGCAGTCCTCCTCGGACAGCACGGGGATCTGTGGGGCCAGCGCCAACAGCCCATCAGCGATGATCCGGTGGGCGGCCAGGTCGGCGGCGGTCACCGGGGAATCGTCGGCCTTGTTTGTCACCGCCACGTCGGCCCGCCAGAACGGCAGAATCGCCTCGCCCGCTAGATGGGCCAGCTTGACCACTTCGTGCATCAGTTGCAGGTCGTTCATAGCTCCAGCAGCCCCCGCTGCATCAGCAGATCGCGCGCCAGGTACAGCGCCGCCAAGGCACGGCCCTCGGTAAATTGCGGGTGCATGGCCAGCGCCGACAGCTCGCGCAGGTTGACCTTGTCGACGCCCATGGGCTCTGGTTCGTCGCCCTCAAGGCGTTCTTCATACAGGTCGGTGGCCAGCACCACCTGGATCTTCTGGCTCATGTAGCCCGGCGACAGCGACAACTCGGTCAGGTGTTCCAGCTGCCGCGCACCAAAGCCGGCTTCTTCCTTGAGTTCGCGGTCCGCCGCTGCCAGCACGTCTTCGCCTGGCTCGATCAAGCCCTTGGGCAGCGACAGCTCGTATTCGTCCGTGCCGCCGCAGTACTCCTCGACCAGCACGGCATGCTCGGCATCGAGCATGGCCACGATCATCACCGCCCCGTAACCATTGCCCCGGCCGACCAAGCGTTCATACGTGCGCTCGGCACCGTTACTGAAGCGCAATTGCACGGCCTCGACGCGGAACAGGCGGCTGCTGGCGACGATTTCGCGGTTAAGGACGGTGGGTTTCTGGCGCATGGGGCAGCTCCTTGGCGTGAACGGGTTACTATACCGTGGCTAGCCGACTGAACGAGAGTTTCCCATGCCTGTTCTTCCCTGGTCTGCCATCGATACTGTCCTGCTGGACATGGACGGCACGCTGCTCGACCTGCACTACGACAACCGCTTCTGGCTGGAGCACCTGCCCCAGCGCTATGCCGAGCTGCATGGCGTGAGCCGAGCCATGGCGGAAATGGAGCTGCAGCCTTTGTTCGAGCGCAATGCTGGCACGCTCAACTGGTACTGCCTGGACTTCTGGAGCCGTGAACTGAAGCTGCCGATCCGCGAACTGAAACGCGAGATCGCCGACCTGATCGCCCTGCGCCCCGACGCCGACACCTTCCTGGCAGCCATCCGTCAGGCAGGCAAACGCGTGGTGATGATCACCAATGCCCACCGTGACTCGCTGTCACTGAAGCTGGAGCGGGTGGAACTGGCGCCGTATTTCGAGCGCCTGATCAGTTCGCATGATTATGGCTACCCGAAAGAGAGCCCACAGTTTTGGGATGCCTTGCAGGCGGATATCGGCTTTGAGCCTGCGCGCAGCCTGTTCATCGATGACACATTGGCGATTTTGCGCAGTGCCCAGCGGTTTGGCGTGGGGCATTTGCTGGCGGTGCGCCAGCCCGATAGCCAGGCGGCACCTCGCGACACCCAGGAGTTTGCAGCGGTCGAGGATTACCGGGATTTGCTGGCAGGCCTGTGAGGGCCCTTTCGCGGGGCAAGCCCACAGGTATCCCGCAAAATTACAGTGTTGCGGGATACCTGTGGGCTTGCCCCGCGAAAGGGCCGGCACAGCCTACAGAGATCTATCAGTCCGGAATACGCAACACCTGCCCCGGGTAGATCTTGTCCGGGTGCGTGAGCATCGGCTTGTTCGCCTCGAAGATCTTGTTGTACTGGTTGCCATTGCCATACACAACTAGAGCAATGGCTGAAAGGGTGTCACCCTTTTTAACGGTAACGAACCGCGCAGCCTGAACGACTGGCCCTGTTACCTTGATCTGATCGTCAACGCTGGCCACACCACTGATGTTGCCCGCCGCCAGAATGATCTTCTCCTTCTCCTCCTGGCTGGCCACCTCACCCTTGAGGATGATCTTGTCGCCTTCTACAGTGGCGGTGATGTTCGGATTACCCAGGCCAACCTTTTGCACATGCTCCTTGAGCTGCTCCTCGGCATTGGCATTGCCGGGGGTCAGCAGGTCGATCAACTTCTCGCCGGCTTCCTTCACAAAACTGAACAGGCTCATTGCGCTCTCCTTGTTGATAAAACCTCGGAGCCAGGAGTCTAGGCCAGGATTGCTCGGCCTGCCCCACTGCGACCAATCGACGCGGTCTATCACGGCATAGACCCTAGCGATTAGACGTGACCGGCCCACAGGCCTAGGCTTGTGCTATCAAAAAGCCGCCGGTAGTCAGCCCCGATGAACAGCAAACCTCCGGTCTGCGCGGCCTCATCGCCTTTGGCCTTGCCCGCCGCCAGCAACACCTACGAATACGTCCAGCTCAGCGACGCCGAGCGCGCCAGCACGCCACTGGCCGAAGAAGTGGCCCTGGCCATCGCCTTCAACGGCCTCAATCAGGCCGTAATGCTGGTGAGCCCGACCGACCTGGAAGACTTTGCGGTCGGTTTCAGCGTCGGCAGCGGGATTGTCGAAGGCACCCAGGAAATCTATGACCTCAAGCTTTCTGGCAGCGGTTCGGCGATGTACGCCGACCTGGAAATCTCCAGCCGCGCCTTCTGGAACCTGAAAAACCAGCGCCGCCAACTGGCCGGCACCAGCGGCTGCGGCCTGTGCGGGGTCGAAGCCCTGGAGCAGGCACTGCCAGAGCTTGCCGAACTGCCCGGCGCGCCACTGCCGCCCGCGCACTGGCTGGCTGGCCTGCGCCAGCGCATCGACGCCTTCCAGCCGCTAGGCCAGCATTGCGGCGCGGTGCATGCCGCACTGTTCATGGACCGTAACGGCGAGCTGTTGCTCGGCCGCGAGGACATTGGCCGGCACAACGCCCTCGACAAACTGATCGGCGCCCTGCTGCGCCAAGGCATCGACAGTGAAGGCGGCCTGGCCATCGTCACCAGCCGCTGCAGCCTGGAGCTGATCCAGAAGGTCCTGCGTGCCGGCATCCAGACCCTGGTCAGCCTGTCGGCGCCCACCGGCCTTGCCCTGCAATGGGCACGCAAGCACAACCTCAACCTCATCCACTTGCCCAAGCACAGCGCACCGCGGGTCTACAGCCCAGCGGCGGAGTCGTAACAGCCGTGACCTCGTACCAGCACCTCCCGGACAACGCCCCAGCCTCCTCCCCTCGCTACAAGCCCTACCACGGCCCCGCCGGTGGCTGGGGGGCGTTGCGCAGCGTGGCCAAGGCCTGGGTCGGCAGCGACAATGCACTGAAGAACATTCGCGCCCTGCTCAAGACCAACCAGAATGGCGGCTTTGACTGCCCTGGCTGCGCCTGGGGCGATTCGCCGGAAAGCGGCATGGTCAAGTTCTGCGAGAACGGCGCCAAGGCGGTCAACTGGGAAGCCACCAAGCGCCGCGTCGATGCCGCCTTCTTCGCCCGCTACAGCGTCAGCGCGCTGCGCGAGCAAAGCGATTACTGGCTGGAGTACCAGGGCCGCCTGACCGAACCAATGGTGTACGACGCGCAACGCGACCATTACCAGCCCATCAGTTGGGAGGCGGCCTTTGCCCTGATCGCCCGCGAACTGAACAACCTGGCAACCCCTGACCAGGCCGAGTTCTACACCTCGGGCCGTGCCAGCAACGAAGCCGCGTACCTCTACCAATTGTTCGTGCGCGCCTACGGCACCAACAACTTCCCGGATTGCTCGAACATGTGCCACGAAGCCAGCGGCGTGGCCCTGGGGCAGAGCGTCGGCGTCGGCAAGGGCACGGTCACCTACGACGATTTCGAGCATGCCGATGCGATCTTCGTCTGGGGCCAGAACCCGGGCACCAACCACCCACGCATGCTCGACCCGCTGCGCGATGCGGTTAAACGCGGTGCCCAGGTGGTGTGCGTCAACCCGCTGAAAGAGCGCGGCCTGGAGCGCTTCCAGCACCCGCAGAACCCGCTGGAGATGTTGACCAACAGCGACCGGCCGACTAACACCGCGTTCTTCCGCCCGGCCCTGGGGGGCGACATGGCGCTGCTGCGTGGCATGGCCAAGTTCGTCCTGCAGTGGGAACGCGAAGCCCAGGCCAGCGGCGAGCCTGCGGTCTTCGACCACGCCTTCATTGCCGAGCATGGCCACGGCGTCGATGACTACCTGGCCGTGGTCGACGCCACTTCGTGGGAACACATTCAGGCGCAATCCGGCCTGACCCTGGCCGACATCGAGCTGGCCGCGCGCATGTACTGCCGTGGCAAGCGGGTGATCATGTGCTGGGCGATGGGCATCACCCAGCACCGCCACTCGGTGCCGACCATCCAGGAAATCGTCAACCTGCAGATGCTGCGCGGCAACATCGGTGCGCCAGGCGCCGGCCTGTGCCCGGTGCGTGGCCACAGCAACGTCCAGGGCGACCGCACCATGGGCATCAACGAGCGCCCGCCGGTGGCCTTGCTCGACGCCATCGAAAAGCGCTTCAACTTCCCCGTGCCGCGGCACAACGGCCACAACACCGTCGAAGCCATACACGCCATGCTCGACGGCCGCGCCAAGGTGTTCATCGGGCTGGGCGGCAACTTTGCCCAAGCCACGCCAGACACCGAGCGCACCGCGCAGGCGCTGCGCAACTGCGAACTGACCGTGCACATCAGCACCAAACTCAACCGCAGCCACCTGGTCCACGGCAAGCAGGCGCTGATCCTGCCGTGCCTGGGCCGTACCGACATCGACCTGCAGGCCGATGGCCCACAAGCGGTGACTGTGGAAGACTCGTTCAGCATGGTCCATGCCTCCAACGGCCAGTTGAAACCGCTGTCGACGCAGATGCGCTCGGAGCCTGCGGTGGTTGCCGGTATCGCCGCCGCCACCCTGGGCAAACAACCGGTCGACTGGCACTGGCTGGTGGCCGATTACGACCGCATCCGCGACCTGATCGGCGACACCATCCCCGGCTTCAGCGGCTTCAACGAACGCCTGCGTGAACCGGGGGGCTTTTACCTGGGCAACAGCGCCGCCAGCCGCGAATGGAAGACCGCTACCGGCCGCGCCAACTTCAAGGCCAACCTGTTGCCGGACACCTTGCTTGATGAAAGGGTGCGGGCCAGCGGCCAGTTGCCCGACCTGATCATGCAGTCGATGCGCTCGCACGATCAGTACAACACCACCATCTATGGCCTGGATGACCGCTACCGCGGCGTGCGTGGCCAGCGTGAAGTGCTGTTCGCCAACGAGGCCGACATCGTCCGCCTGGGCTTCCAGCCGGGGCAGAAGGTCGACATCGTTTCGTTATGGGGGGACGAGCATGTGCGCCGCGTGCACGGTTTCACATTGCTGGCCTTCGATATCCCGGCGGGGCAAGCGGCGGCTTACTATCCCGAAGTGAACCCGCTGGTGCCGCTTGAGAGCATTGGCGATGGCAGCCATACGCCGACGTCGAAGTTCATTGCCATCAAGCTTGAGCGGGCGCGGGATAACAATCGGATTATCTGACATTCGCTGCACAATCTTTGTAGGAGCGGCCTTGCGTCGCGAAAGGGCCGCAAAGCGGCCTCAGCAATATTTGCGGCGACGCCGAAATTGGGGGCTGCTGCGCAGCCCTTTCGCGACGCAAGGCCGCTCCTACAAAGCCAGCGTATGACTGCGCGGAGCGTAACCGCCAAAAACGAAAAAAGCCCTGTTCCGCAACGGTTCAGGGCTTTGTCATAAATACCTCTGACAGCCAAAAATCGATAAAGTTTCACAGCAAATACAGCAACTTAGAGAATTGTGTACAACTCGTGCTACTCGTCGGATTTCAATTGCCAGCCGCGCTCCATAGCCTCAAATTCGCCTCGTCATCCCTATGAGGCTCTCTTGATGAAGAAGTACTCCTCGATTCTGTTGTTGTCTTTCAGCTTGCTCAGCGGCGTTGCCATGGCCGGTGGCAATACCGAGGCCGGCATTGGCGGCGCATTGGGTGGGGTACTCGGCTCCGTCGTGGGCAACTCCATCGGTGGTAGCACAGGCGGCGCGATTGGTGCCGGCCTGGGCGGCGCCGCCGGCGGCGCACTGGGTGCCGACAAACGTCAGCGTGGCGAAGCCGCCATCGGTGGCGCACTGGGCGCTGCAGGCGGTAACGTGGTCGGTCGCTCCGTGGGCGGCACCACCGGTAGCTACATTGGTGCAGCAGCCGGCGGTGGTGCCGGTGGCGCGCTGGGTAACTACATGGGTAACAAGGCCGACGACGACGAGCGCCATGACGATCGTCGCTACCGTCGCAGCTATGACGACCGCCGTCACTACGACCGTGGCCACCATTACGGCCACCGCAAGCACAAGCGCCACTGGCGCGACTAATGCCTGAGGGCCCAGCCCTGGCAACAAAAGCCCCGCCCGCACCGGCGGGGCTTTTTTATGCCTGTTGCCCGAGCTGAAGGCCAACGAGCACTGCCTGCAGCGCCTCTGGCAACGGCACAGGCCGGCCGCTTGCCCGCTCGATGAACACCTGCACCACCGTCCCCGCCGCACAGGCGTCTACTTCACCCGGGCGATACAGGGCCAACCGGTACTCCACGGTACTGCCCGCCAGGCGCGTCACGCCCAGCCCCACCTCAAGCACATCCGGAAAGCCCGGCAGGGCGAAGAAGTCTGCCGCCGAACTGACCACGAACGCCGCCAGCGCACCTTCGCGCAGGTCGAATTCGGCCTGCTCCACCAGAAACGCCTGAATGGCGGTTTCGAAGAAGCCATGCACGGTGGTACCGGCGATATGGCCGTTGTGGTCGTTGTCTTGCGGGCGGGTGAGGATGGGGTGGAAGTGGGTGAATGCGCTGCGCTGTGGGGCTTCAGTCATTTGTCTGTCTCGCGAGGTCGCAATGAATGCTATCAGTGAAACAGAAATTACGGACGTGGTGTGTATTTGCTGGCCGAGAGATGGGGTGAAGGCTGCCAGGTGCTTGTCTTGAGTTCTGAGGTGGTGCGCAAATCGAGCGCCGCCCGCGCGGCGCTTCGCAGCACAAGGCTGCTCCTACATTTGTTTCGGGCCAATGCATTGTGAGGCAGAGGCGCGCAGCCCTTTTGGCGCCCACCTCGATATCGTGTGGAACAAACAAGGCGGTCGCGCGCGTTGGTACAGGCGTTACTGGCCCGAAACAGATGTAGGAGCAGCCTTGTGCTGCGAAGCGCCGCGCGGGCGGTGCTCGTTCTCATGGGCGCTAAAAGATGCTGTGGCGAACACCTCCGAGCCAAGACGCATGATCAAAACAAACTAAAAAAAAAGCCGCCCCTAAGGGCGGCTTCCTCGTTGCAACTGGCGGCAGCTTACAGCTGTGGGCCAGCAGCCTTGATCGCGTCGGAAACTTCGAATTTCTTGAAGTTTTCGATGAACAGCTTGGCCAGGCCTTTGGCCGCTTCATCGTAAGCGGCTTTGTCAGCCCAGTTGGTGCGCGGGTTGAGCAGCTCGGTGTCAACGCCCGGAACGGCTTTTGGCACGTCCAGGTTGATGATGTCCAGGTGCTCGGTTTCGGCGCCTACCAGTGCACCGCTCTGGATCGCAGCGATCACAGCACGGGTGGTCGGGATGCTGAAACGCTTGCCAACGCCGTAGCCACCGCCGGTCCAGCCGGTGTTGACCAGGTAGACCTTGGAGTTGAAGCCGTTGATGCGCTTGATCAGCAGCTCGGCGTACTCGCCAGCCGGGCGCGGGAAGAACGGCGCGCCGAAGCAGGTGGAGAAGGTCGACTTGATGCCGCCGCCCGAACCCATTTCGGTGGAACCAACCAGCGCGGTGTAACCGGACAGGAAGTGGTAAGCAGCCTGTTCGTTGTTCAGGATCGAAACCGGAGGCAGAACGCCAGTCAGGTCGCAAGTCAGGAAGATGACCGCGTTAGGCTCGCCACCCAGGTTCGCTTCGGAACGCTTGGCAACGTGCTCCAGCGGGTAGGCCGCACGGCTGTTCTGGGTCAGGCTGACATCGGTGTAGTCGGCGTGCTTGTTGGCGTCGAGTACGACGTTTTCCAGCACTGCGCCATGCTTGATGGCTTTCCAGATGACCGGCTCGTTCTTCTCGGACAGGTCGATGCACTTGGCGTAGCAGCCGCCTTCCATGTTGAAGACAACGCCTTCGCCCCAACCGTGCTCGTCGTCACCGATCAGGTAACGGCTTTCGTCGGCCGACAGGGTGGTCTTGCCGGTGCCGGACAGGCCGAAGAACAGGGTCACATCGCCTTCTTCGCCGATGTTGGCAGCGCAGTGCATTGGCAGCACGTCAGCGGCCGGCAGCAGGAAGTTCTGCACCGAGAACATGGCTTTCTTCATTTCACCGGCGTAACGCATGCCAGCAATCAGCACCTTCTTCGCGGCGAAGTTGATGATCACGCAGCCGTCGGAGTTGGTGCCATCACGCTCAGGCTCGCACACGAAGTTGGCAACGTTGAGCACTTGCCACTGGTCACGGCCAGCCGGGTTGTACTGTTCAGGGTTGATGAACAGGCAACGGCCGAACAGGTTCTGCCAGGCAGTCTGGGTGGTCATCTTCACCGGCAGGTAGTGCTCGGCAGCGGCGCCTACGTGAACGTAGGAAACGAAGTGATCCTGGGCGTTGTTGAACGCCTCGACGCGGTCCCACAGGGCATCGAACTTGTCGGCCGGGAACTTGCGGTTGATCGGGCCCCAGGAAATGGCATCCTGGGTGGAAGGTTCTTCGACGATGAAACGGTCAGCCGGCGAACGGCCAGTACGGTGCCCAGTCTCAACGACCAGTGCGCCGGTATCGGCTAGTACGCCTTCACCGCGTTGCAGCGCTTCTTTTACCAGCTCATCGACGCTCAGGTCGGTGTACACGGTGTTGTTGGCTTGCGTCATGAGATACCCCATCCGGCCCGAGGCCGAGTGCTCCAAACGTTTTGTAGTTGTCTTTAAAAAACTACTACAGCGAAAAAAGTGGCCGGATTATGCCAGAAAAGCCCAAAAAAAGTAGGCCCCTCCTGTCGTAACCGCGCTTTTGCGCAATTAGACAGGAGATTTCCCTGCAATTAATCGTTTCAGTGGCGAGTTTCTGAGGCCGTGTCCGTGCCGCCACCCGCAAACAGTTGCGCCACATCGCTTGCATCGAAGAAATAGCGCTCGTTGCAGAACTGGCAATCGATCTCCACCTTGCCGCCACACTCCTCGACCAACTGCTTGGCGTCGTGCTCGCCGAGGCTGACCAGCGCATTGCCGGAGCGCTCGCGCGAGCAGCTGCAGTGGAAGCGCAGGGGTTCGATGTCAAACAGGCGCACGGCGTCTTCGTGGTACAGACGGTGCAGCAAGGTTTCGTTGTCTTCTTGCCACTCTTCAGGCTTGAGTGTCTTGGCCAGGGCTACAACGTGCTGCCAGCTGTCCTCGCGCTCTTCGTCGTCCGGCTGGCGATCACGTGGCAATTGCTGCAACAGCAGGCCGCGGGCCTTGCCATCTTTTGCATCGAGCCAGAAACGGGTGTTGAGCTGTTGCGACTGAACGAAGTAATTGGTGAAGCACTCCGACAGGTTGGCACCGTCCAGGTCAACGGTCCCCTGGTAGCGCTGGCCGTTGACTGGGTCGATGGTCAGCGTCAGATGGCCGTCGGGCATCAGCTGCGCCAAGGTCGCGTCGGCAGGAATCTGATCGGCTTCGTAACGGGCCACGCCGCGGATTTCGCGCTCGCCCGAGCACTCCACCATCAGCAGCGGGATCGGCCCCTGAGAGCGCGCCTGCAGGATAAGCAGGCCGTCGAACTTCAGGGCACCCACCAGCAATGCGGTGGCGGCCATCAATTCGCCGAGCAGCGCGGCCACGGGTTGGGGGTACGGGTGACGCGCCAGCACTTCGGCATAGCTGCGGTCGAGCCCTACCCACTCACCGCGGATATCGCGGTCGTCGAAGAGGAAACGTTGGGTGAAATCGGTATCCGGCAATTCGCTCATAGGTTCTGGCTATCTGAAAATGATGACAAAATGGTTACACGAGGTTTCGAAATACTGCGAAGCCCGTGGCAGAGCGCTCACAAGGCGCTCCGATTCCTGTTGGCAATAGAGGTATCTTATGGACAATCGACCACTGTTCCAAGCAAGGTGGTCCTTCGGGCCCTTGGCAGCCTGCACGCTGCTGCCCATCGCTCTACTGTGTTTCTGGTTATGGCCTTTTGGCCAGATCCTGTGCCTGACTTTCGACGAGTGGCTGTTCCACAGCCTCAATGCGCCGCTGGCCGACAACACCACATGGCGCTACATCTGGACCCTGGGCAGCCTGCGCCCGTTCGACATCGTGGTCGGGCTGATCCTTCTGGCGGTGCTGATCCGTGGCAACTGGGTGTTCAAAGCCTGCCAGGTGCGTGAGGCGTTTTTCGGCTTTCTGGTGACCCTGATCCTATTAGTGGTGATTCGCGCGCTGTTTTCCAAGTGGGTGGATGCTGCGGGGTGGCAACACAAGAGCCCGTCGATGATCTTCGATGACGTCGTGCACCTCAGTGACTATTACCCGAACCTGGAAGCGGCCTGGGAACTCAAGGACCGCTCCAGCAAGAGTTTCCCAGGCGATCACGCCTCGGTGCTGCTGGTCTGGGCGTTGTTCATGAGCGTGTTCAGCCGTCGCCTGGTGCACTACCTGGTGGTCTGGGGGCTGGCGCTGGTGTTCATGCTGCCACGCTTGGTGGCGGGCGCCCATTGGGGCCAGGACGACTACATCGGCGGGTTGCTGATGGCGGTGCTGGCGTTGGGGTGGAGTTGCTATACGCCTCTGGCGGCCAAAGGCAGTGCGGCGTTGATGCGCTGGACCGCGCCGTTGTTTGCTCTGGCAGCCAGGTTACCGTTGGTCGGTAGATTGGCGGTGGTTCGCTAACAGCGGGGGGCCGCTTTGCGGCCCATTCGCAGGCAAGCCAGCTCCTACCTCGATCGCGCAGCCTTAGGGGCCTAGCTATTCAAAGCTACCGTGCAGTTGGTGAATCTGTCGCCGCTGCTTCTTGTTTGGCCGGCCATCGGTGGTCACACCCATCGCCCCGGCTTTGCGCATTTCGGCAGCCTGTTCGCGGCGGCGCACACTCTCTTCGGTTTCTGCATACAGCGCCTGCGCTTCGGGCGCCCCGCGCCTGACCACCGACAGCGCCTTGACCACCACTGTGCGCTCGTCAAAACCGGTGCGCAGGACAAACTCATCCCCTACCCTCGGTTCCTTGCCCGGCTTGCAGCGTTCACCCCGGCAATGCACCTTGCCACTTTCGATGGCCGCCTTGGCCAGCGCCCGAGTCTTGTAGAACCGCGCCGCCCATAGCCATTTGTCCAGGCGAACCTTGTCGTCTTCTTCCGCCTTGTGTGCCATCCCGTTACCTCGAATTCTGTCTTTAATCGAACTGTACTACCGTATCTTGCGGATGCAAAAAGTCCACGCCGTGCTTACAGTTCACCACCTTATCCCCTGGGTGCGCTTCGTGAAGACATTTGACCATTTGACTGTGATCGGCCTGCGCGAGTGGGTAGCCCTGCCCGACCTTGGCGTCGCCGGGCTGCGCGCCAAGATCGATACCGGCGCCAGTACGTCCAGCCTGCACGCCACCGAGGTGGAACAGTTCGAACGTGACGGCCAACCGTGGGTCCGATTTACTGCGCACCTGGGTTCGGTGGTGCAGTTGCGCCACCGCCGTTGCGAAGCGCCACTGGTGACCATGAAGACCATCAAGAGCTCCAATGGCCACGCCCAGACCCGCTATGTGATTCGCACATCGCTGGCACTGGGCGATAGCGTGTGGGAAGTCGAGTTCACCCTGGCCTGTCGCAAAGAGATGCGCTACCGCCTGCTGCTGGGTTCCAAGGCACTTATTCACGGCCACTTGGTGGTCAACCCTGGCCTGAAGTACGTACAAGACAAACCGGCCTTTCCGGCCACCCTTTCCCCTGTCACAGGTGCTGCATGAAGATCGCTGTGCTGTCGCGCAATCCGCGTCTGTATTCCACCCGCCGCCTGGTCGAAGCCGGTACCCAGCGTGGCCACGAAATGGTGGTGATCGATACCCTGCGGGCCTACATGAACATCGCCAGCCACAAGCCGCAGATCCACTACCGCGGCAAACCGCTGGAAGGCTTCGATGCGGTGATCCCGCGCATCGGGGCCTCGGTGACGTTCTATGGCTGCGCGGTGCTGCGCCAGTTCGAGATGATGGGCGTCTACCCGCTCAACGAGTCGGTGGCCATCGCCCGCTCGCGTGACAAGCTGCGCTCGTTGCAGTTGCTGTCGCGCCGTGGCATCGGCCTGCCGATCACCGGTTTCGCCCACTCACCTGACGACATCCCGGACCTGATCCAGATGGTCAACGGCGCGCCCCTGGTGATCAAGGTGCTGGAAGGTACTCAGGGCATTGGCGTGGTGCTGTGCGAAACAACTCAAGCTGCAGAGTCGGTGATCGAAGCGTTCATGGGCCTGAAGCAGAACATCATGGTGCAGGAATACATCAAGGAGGCCGGCGGGGCCGACATTCGCTGCTTTGTGGTGGGTGACAAGGTGATTGCCTCGATGAAGCGTCAGGCCAAGCCCGGCGAGTTTCGCTCCAACTTGCATCGGGGTGGGGTGGCCAGCCTGATCAAGATCACGCCAGAAGAGCGGATTACCGCCATTCGTGCGGCCAAGGTGATGGGGCTGAGCGTGGCGGGCGTGGATATCCTGCGCTCCAACCATGGGCCGTTGGTGATGGAGGTGAATTCGTCGCCGGGGTTGGAAGGGATTGAAGTCACCACCGGGAAGAACGTGGCCGGGATGATCATCGAGCACCTGGAGAAGAATGGCGGGCCGAATCAGACTCGGACCAAGGGTAAGGGCTGAAATGTTGGGGCTGCTTTGCAGCCCATTCGCAGCACAAGGCTGCTCCTACAGGGGTTACGCGTTTCCTTGTAGGAGCAGCCTTGTGCTGCGAATGGGCCGCAAAGCGGCCCCGACAATCACACCGCATTACGCGGCAGCAAAAGCCCCAACGGCAACCTGACCCGCGCCTCGATCCCGCCACCCGACCGGTTGCGCAACTCGACATTCCCGCCATGCTGGGCCGCGATGCGCTTGACGATCGCCAGGCCCAACCCGGTGCCCTTGCCACCACGGGCACGGTCACCGCGAATGAACGGGTTGAAGATCGTCTCCAGCTCCGACTCGTCGATCCCCGTCCCCCGGTCCAGCACGCTGAGCACCACGTAAGGCGCGCTCTCGTCGCCGGACACATAGGCCGCCACTTCCACGCCCTTGCCGGCATGGTGCAGGGCGTTGCCGATCAAGTTGCCCAGCATGCGCTTGAGCGAAACCCGACGCAGCGGGAACGGCGGAATCGGCTCCAGGCACAGCCGTACACGTTCTTCGGGCTGGTTGTACGGGGCCACCACTTCGCGCACCAGGTCGGCCAGGTCGACCTCTTCCACCGGCTCGTCACGGCCATCGCGAATGAACGCCAGGAACTGGTCCAGAATCGCGTCCATGTCCTCGATATCGCGGACCATGTCATCGCTAAGCTCGTTGTCACTGTCCAGCAGCGAAAGCGACAGGCGCAGCCGCGTCAGCGGTGTACGCAAGTCGTGGGAAACCCCTGCCAGCATCAACTCGCGTTCACGCCCGGCCTGCTCGACATCCTCAGCCATCTGGTTGAACGCGCGGTACACCTCGGTCATCTCACTGGGCGTATCGCTGATTGGCAAGCGCACGCTGCGCCCCTGGCCCAGTTGCCGGGCGGCAAACACCAGGCGCTTGAGCGGCTGGTTCAGCTGGCGCACGAAAATCCAGGCAGAGGCGGTGGACAACAGGCCGATGGCCAGGAACCAGCCAAGCACGTTCCAGATCTTCTGCCCCCGCAGCGGGTGCGGGTACAGCGGCACTTTGAGCCAGCCAGGGCCGAGGCTCGGCGCATTGACCCACAACGCCGGTGGCGCATGGATGCGCAGGCGTACTTCGGTGTCTTCGCCC
The DNA here is from genome assembly GCF_014269205.2 of Pseudomonas kermanshahensis. Classification (NCBI taxonomy): domain Bacteria; kingdom Pseudomonadati; phylum Pseudomonadota; class Gammaproteobacteria; order Pseudomonadales; family Pseudomonadaceae; genus Pseudomonas; species Pseudomonas kermanshahensis. Next base: position 93,424 of record NZ_JABWRY020000003.1, on the reverse strand, counting down.
AGTTCGGCCTGCATCTGGCGCTGGTAGATCTCGCTATAAGGCCAGTGCTGCTCGCCTTCCGGCACACCCGAGCCGGTCACCCGGATCAGGCCTGCGGCTTCGGCGATCTTGTCACGGTTCTCTTCATCGGCAGCCCAATAGGCGCGCAAGGTCAATGCAACACCGTGGCTGTACTGACGGTCGACCAGCACATCCTCGTTCATCAACAGGTAAACGAGGGTCAGCGCCTTGGAAAACAGGACGACGATCAGCACCAGCCACAGCGTGCGGGCGAAGAAACTTTGCGGGAACCACAACGGCGTTCTCATGGACGACGCGGCATCATTTGCCGGCGTTTCCGTCCGGCACGAAGACGTACCCTACGCCCCAGACCGTCTGGATATACCGTGGCTTGGACGGGTCGGGCTCGATCATGCGGCGCAGGCGCGAGATCTGCACGTCGATGGAACGCTCCAGGGCATCCCACTCGCGGCCACGGGCCAGGTTCATCAGTTTGTCGCGGGTCAGCGGTTCACGCGCATGCATGACCAGCGCCTTGAGCACGGCGAACTCACCGGTGGTGAGCATGTGCACTTCGTCGCCGCGTTTAAGCTCGCGGGTGGCCAGCGACAGCTCGTAATCACCGAAGGTGACCGATTCGTCCTCGCTGCCCGGGGCACCCGGGACGCTCGGCGCCTGGCGGCGCAGCACGGCCTTGACCCGGGCCATCAGTTCGTCCGGGTTGAAGGGTTTGCCCAGGTAGTCGTCAGCGCCCAGCTCCAGCCCTTTGATGCGGCTGAGCTCGTCGCCTTTGGCGGTGAGCATGATGATCGGGATCTGGTTGTTCGACTGGCGCAGGCGCTTGCAGGCGGACAGGCCATCTTCGCCCGGCAGCATCAGGTCGAGCACCACCAGGTTGAACACCTCCCGCGAGAGCAGGCGGTCCATCTGTTCGGTGTTGGGCACCGCGCGGGCACGGTAGCCCTTGCTGGTGAAGAAACGCTCCAGCAGGCTGCTCAGCCCCGGATCGTCGTCGACGATGAGAATCTTGTCACCTTCAGCGGTGTTTGCAGTGCCGGTCATGAATTACTCCTCTGGTATCGCCGCGCATTATGGCGTAGCCGTTGCAACGCGTGCCGTGAGCATTGTTAGCAGATTTTTCCCCCGGCGCCAGTTCCGGGCCGTTCAGGCTGGCTTGGCGCCATCACCGCAAGCCGGTCACGATGGGTATAATGCGCGGCTTTCATCCAGTGCCGTCGGGCTGCAAACCCGCGCGCGGCCCCCGTATTCACAATTGTCAGGTGGTTTACATGGACAGCATCAACAGCCGTATCGCCGAGGAACTGGGCGTACGCCCACAACAGGTCGAAGCGGCCGTGGGCCTGTTGGACGAAGGCTCGACCGTGCCCTTCATCGCCCGTTACCGCAAGGAAGTGACCGGCAGCCTGGACGACACCCAACTGCGCCACCTGGAAGAGCGCCTGCGCTACCTGCGCGAACTTGACGAGCGCCGCGCCAGCATCCTGTCCAGCATTGAGGAACAGGGCAAGCTGACCCCGGAACTGGCCCGCGAGATCAAGCTGGCCGACACCAAGACCCGCCTCGAAGACCTTTACCTGCCGTACAAGCAAAAGCGCCGCACCAAGGGCCAGATCGCCCTGGAAGCCGGCCTCGGCGAGCTGGCCGACGGTTTGTTCAACGACCCGCAGCTGACCCCGGAAACCGAAGCGGCCCGCTTCGTCGACGCCGAAAAGGGCGTGGCCGATGTCAAGGCGGCGCTGGAAGGCGCGAAATACATCCTCATGGAGCGCTTCGCCGAAGACGCCGCCCTGCTCGACAAGCTGCGCAACTTCCTCAAGCAGGAGTCGGTGCTCAGCGCCCGCGTGGTGGCTGGCAAGGAAGAAGAAGGCGCCAAATTCCGCGACTACTTCGCCCATGACGAACTGCTGCGCAACGCCCCGTCGCACCGTGCCCTGGCGATTTTCCGCGGGCGCAACGAAGGCATCCTGAGCGCCTCGCTCAAAGTCGGTGAAGAACTGCCAGGCACCCTGCACCCGTGCGAAGTGATGATCGGCAACCACGTCGGCGTTGAAAACCGCAGCCGGCCGGCCGACAAGTGGCTGGGCGAGGTGGTGCGCTGGACCTGGAAGGTCAAGCTGTACACCCACCTGGAAACCGACCTGTTCGGCGAACTGCGCGACAACGCAGAAAGCGAGGCGATCAACGTGTTCGCCCACAACCTGCACGACCTGCTGCTGGCCGCCCCGGCCGGCCCGCGCGCCACCTTGGGCTTCGACCCAGGCCTGCGCACCGGTTGCAAGATCGCCGTGGTCGACGCCACCGGCAAACTGCTGGACTACACGACGGTCTACCCGCACGCGCCGAAAAACGACTGGGACCGCACCATTTCCATCATGGCCGCACTGTGCGCCAAGCACGCGGTGGAACTGATCGCCATCGGCAACGGCACCGCCAGCCGCGAAAGCGACAAGCTGGTGGCCGAGCTGGTCAAAAAATACCCAGCCCTGAAAATCACCAAGATCATGGTCTCCGAGGCCGGTGCGTCGGTGTACTCGGCATCGGAACTGGCCGCCCGCGAGTTCCCGGACCTGGACGTATCGATCCGCGGCGCTGTGTCGATTGCCCGTCGCCTGCAGGACCCACTGGCAGAGCTGGTGAAGATCGACCCGAAATCCATCGGTGTCGGCCAGTACCAGCACGACGTGTCCCAGCTGAAGCTGGCGCGTGGCCTGGACGCCGTGGTCGAGGACTGCGTGAACGCCGTGGGCGTGGACGTGAACACGGCCTCGGTGGCGCTGCTGACCCGTATCTCCGGCCTTAACGCCACGCTGGCACAGAACATCGTCGCCCACCGCGATGCCAACGGCCCGTTCGCGACCCGCGCAGCGCTGAAAAAGGTCAGCCGCCTCGGTGAAAAAACCTTCGAACAAGCCGCCGGCTTCCTGCGTGTGATGAACGGCGACAACCCGCTGGACGCCTCCGCCGTGCACCCTGAGGCCTACCCGCTGGTGCAACGCATCGCCGCTGGCACCGACCGCGACATCCGCTCGCTGATCGGCGACAGCAGCTTCCTCAAGCGCCTGGACCCGAAGCAGTTCACCGACGAGTCCTTCGGCCTGCCGACCGTTACCGACATCCTGCAAGAGCTGGACAAACCCGGCCGCGACCCACGCCCTGAGTTCAAGACCGCCACCTTCCAGGACGGCGTCGAAGACCTCAAGGACCTGGAGCCTGGCATGATCCTCGAAGGCGTGGTCACCAACGTCACCAACTTCGGTGCTTTCGTCGACATCGGCGTGCACCAGGACGGCCTGGTGCACATCTCGGCATTGTCCGAGAAGTTCATCAAAGACCCGCGTGAAGCGGTCAAGGCCGGCGACGTGGTCAAGGTCAAGGTCATGGAAGTGGACATCCCGCGCAAACGTGTCGGGCTGTCCATGCGCATGGGCGATACCCCGGGCGAGAAGGTCGAAGGCAACCGTGGCGGCGGCCGTGGCAACGGCGGCAATCGCCAGCAGCAGGCCCCGCGCCAGCGTGAAACTGCCACTGCCGCCCCGGCCAACAATGCCATGGCGTCGTTGTTCGCCAACGCCAAGCAGCTGAAGAAGAAGTGATGGACGTCCCGCGCGAATACGTCGAAAGCGCCTTCAGCCAACTGCTTGGCTGCCGCCTGCAACGCCTGGACACAGGCGTTGCCGAAGTGGCCCTGGCGCTTGAGCCGCAACTGCGCAACCGTGGCCAGAAACTGCACGGTGGGGCGATCTTCAGCCTGGTGGACATCGCCATGGGCCTGGCCTGCTCGGCCAGCCATGGTTTCGACCAGCAGAGCGTGACCATTGAATGCAAGATCAACTACATTCGCGCGGTCAGTGATGGCGAGGTGCTGTGCACGGCCCGTGTGCTGCACGCCGGGCGGCGCACGCTGGTGGTCGACGCCGACGTAGTTCAAGGCGACAAACTGGTGGCCAAAGCGCAAGGAACCTTCGCGGTTCTCTAGCTCACCAAGCTGTATCTGCGGTATTTTCAGCAGCAACTTGGTGCCACTTCGTGCCGCATCGCCGGCAAGCCGGCTCCCACAAGGTCCCCGCTGACCTTCTGTGGGAGCCGGCTTGCCGGCGATGGGGCGCAAAGCGGCCCCACAATTCGGTGCCGGAACCGCGTAAACCAGGCGACAACGCCAGTTCCTTTCTTCCTACCCTTGTAGACCGTTATCTCTACCCCCATATTGGGGCGACTGACGCGTGAAGGAATACATCTTGAGCGAACTCCTCAACCGCCGCCTGAGCCTGCTCGGCGCAAATCTCCCCCTGCTCAAGCAGTGCCTGCACGGTATTGAGCGAGAATGCCTGCGCGTGACCGATGAAGGTCGCCTGGCCCAGACCCCGCACCCTGAGGCCTTGGGTTCGGCGCTGACCAACGAGCAGATCACCACCGATTATTCCGAGTCGCTGCTGGAGTTCATCACCCCGGCCCTGGCGGACCCGGCCCAGGTGCTCGAGAACCTCGACGAGATCCACCGCTTCGTCTACACCAAGCTGGGTAGCGAATACCTGTGGAGCCCGTCGATGCCCTGCGCGTTGCCGGCCGAGGAAGACATCCCGATTGCCGAATACGGCAGCTCGAACATCGGCAAGCTCAAGCACGTGTACCGCAAAGGCCTGGCCCTGCGCTATGGCCGCACCATGCAGTGCATCGCCGGTATCCATTACAACTTCTCGCTGCCTGAAGCGTTGTGGCCCTTGCTACGCGCAAGCGAAGGCAGTGCAGAAGAGGCGCGCGATTATCAGTCGTCGGCCTACATCGCGCTGATCCGCAACTTCCGCCGCTACAGCTGGCTTTTGATGTACCTGTTCGGCGCTTCGCCGACCCTGGACAAAGGCTTCCTGCGTGGCCGCCCGCACCAGCTCGAAGAACTGGATGCCGAAACGTTGTTCCTGCCCTACGCCACCAGCCTGCGCATGAGCGACCTGGGCTACCAGAGCAACGCCCAGGCCGGCCTCACGCCTTGCTACAACAACCTGGCCAGCTACACCGACAGCCTGCGCAAGGCGGTGGGCACGCCCTACCCGCCCTACGTTGAAGTCGGTACGCACGTGGATGGCGAGTGGGTGCAGTTGAACACCAACATCCTGCAAATCGAGAACGAGTACTACTCGAACATCCGCCCCAAGCGTGTCACCTACACCGGCGAGCGGCCGATCCAGGCGCTGACGTCCCGTGGCGTGCAGTACGTCGAAGTGCGCTGCCTGGACATCAACCCGTTCCTGCCGGTCGGGATCGACCTGACCGAAGCGCGTTTCCTCGATGCCTTCCTGCTGTTCTGCGCGCTTGAAGAAAGCCCGCAACTGGACAACGGCGAGTGTGGCCAGTGCACCAGCAACTTCCTGACCGTGGTCAAGGAAGGCCGTCGCCCAGGCTTGGAACTGCACCGTGATGGTCAGGCCATCGCGCTGAAAACCTGGGCTACCGAGTTGATAACTCGCATTGGCCAACTGGCCGAGCTGCTCGACCGCGCCCACGGCGGCGACGCACATGCCAACGCCCTGCAGGAGCAACAGGCCAAGGTCGACGACGCCTCGCTGACTCCATCGGCCCAAGTCCTGGCACGCATGACCGAACATGACGAAAGTTTTGTCCAGTTCTCGCTGCGCCAGAGCCGCGTTCACGCCGAGCGCTTCCGCGAGCAACCGCTCAGCAGCGAACGCCAGCAGGCCTTCGAAACGCTCGCCCGCGAGTCGCTGGCCAAACAGGCCGAGCTTGAGCAGACCGAAGTCGGCGACTTCGACCTGTTCGTCGGCGCCTACCAGGCCAGCATCCTGGCGATCAGCAACTGATGAGCCGCACCGCCTCCCCGCGCAAGCCGCGCGCCAGCAGCCAGGCCAGGATCGAGACGATCCTGGCGGCCGCGCGCGAGCTGCTTGCCGAGCTGGGGGTGGCGGGGTTGTCGATCTACAGCGTGGCCGAGCGGGCGCAGATACCCCCTTCGTCGGTGTACCACTTCTTCGCCAGCGTCCCAGCCCTGCTGGAGGCGTTGACCGCCGACGTGCACCGGGCGTTTCGCGAGGCGCTGAGTGCACCGATCGACAGCAGTACGCTGACGACCTGGCATGAACTGTCACGGTTGATCGAGCAACGCATGCTGGACATCTACAACGAAGATGCCGCGGCGCGTCAGTTGATCCTGGCGCAGCATGGCCTGAGCGAAGTGGTGCAAGCCGACCGGCAGCACGACATGGAGCTGGGCGACCTGATGTACAAGCTGTTCGACCAGCATTTTCACTTGCCGGTGATGCCTGCGGATGTGGATGTGTTTGCCCTGGCCATGGAGCTGAGCGACCGGGTGTATGCGCGGTCGGTGCAGTTGCATGAACAGATCACGGCGCGTATGGCTGAGGAAGGCAAGCGGGTGTTCGAGGCGTATCTGGGGCTTTATTTGCCGCCGTTTCTGGCTAAGCGTTTGGGTTGAAATCGTTGGGGCCGCTGTGCGGCCCTTCGCGGGACAAGCCCGCTCCCACATGGGATTCGATCTCCTGAGGGCATTCGATCTCTTGTAGGAGCGGGCTTGCCCGCGAAGGGCTGCAGAGCAGCCCCCTTCAACACCAGAATCACAGCTTGGCGATGGACACTTCTGTCGACTTCACAAAGGCAATCACTTCACTGCCCACCTGCAGCTCCAGCTCACGCACGGAGCGGGTGGTGATCACCGAGGTGACAACGCCGGAGGCGGTCTGCACGTCGATTTCCGACAGTACCGGCCCTTCGAGGATTTCTTTCACGGTGCCTTTGAACTGGTTGCGAACGTTGATGGCTTTGATAGTCATGGCTTGATTCCTTCTCTTTGGCTTCAGTCGGGTAAGTGAGTGATTCAGTGCGCCCAACGCAGTTGCGTGGGCAAAGGGGCTACAGGATCCGGTTCAGGCGCAGTGCCCGGAGCCGACAGAACACGGTTGAGCACTTCGCTTTCCAGCGCCGCCAAACGGTGCGAACCACGCGACCTTGGCCGTGCCAGATCGACAGTGAGGTCGAGCCCGACCTCGCCGTCTTCGATCAAGATCACCCGGTCCGCCACGGCAACCGCCTCGCTGACATCGTGGGTGACCAGCAACACGGTGAACCCGTGCTGACGCCAGAGGCGTTCGATCAATTGCTGCATCTCGATACGGGTCAATGCATCCAAGGCACCCAGCGGCTCGTCCAGCAACAGCAGACGCGGCTGGTGAATCAGTGCCCGCGCCAGGGCCACCCGTTGCTTCTGGCCACCGGAGAGTGCTGCCGGCCACTCGTTGGCGCGGTCGGCCAGGCCGACTGCTTCCAGCGCATCCAGCGCACGTGGCCGCCAGTTGCCAGACAAGCCCAGGCCGACGTTGTCGATCACCTTCTTCCACGGCAACAGGCGCGCGTCCTGGAACATCAGCCGGGTTTCTTCGCGGGCTTCGGCCAAGGGTGCGGCACCGGCCAGCAATTCACCGGCGCTGGGCTGGTCGAGGCCGGCCAACAAACGCAGCAAAGTGCTCTTGCCGCAGCCGCTGCGGCCAACGATGGCGACGAACTGGCCAGCCGGGATGTGCAGGTCGATGCCTTTGAGCACTTCACGCTGGCCAAAGGTTTTACGCAGGCCATTGGATGCCAGAGGGATGCCACGCAGCAGGCGTGGCGGCTGTTCCTTGAGCACGGTCATGCGCCCTCCTTCTTGGCCACTTGATAGGCCGGGTGCCAGCGCAGCCAGACACGTTCCAGGCCGCGGGCGGCGAGGTCAGCGAGCTTGCCAAGCACGGCGTACAGGACGATGGCCAAGACCACCACGTCGGTCTGCAGGAACTCACGGGCGTTCATCGCCAGGTAACCGATACCGGCATTCGCCGAGATGGTTTCTGCCACGATCAGGGTCAGCCACATGAAGCCCAGGGCGAAGCGCACGCCCACCAGAATCGAGGGCAATGCACCTGGCAGGATCACCTGACGGAACAAGCCGAAACCGGACAGGCCATAGCTGCGCGCCATCTCCACCAGGGCCGGGTCAACGTTGCGGATACCGTGGTAGGTGTTGAGGTAGATCGGGAACAACGTGCCCAGGGCGACCAAAAAAATCTTTGCCGACTCATCGATACCGAACCACAGGATCACCAGTGGGATCAGCGCCAGGTGAGGCACGTTGCGGATCATCTGCACCGAGCTGTCGAGCAGGCGTTCGCCCCAGTTCGACAGGCCAGTGATAAAACCAAGCGCCAGGCCGATGCTGCCGCCGATGACGAAGCCCAGCCCGGCACGCCAGCCACTGATGGCCAGGTGGGTCCAGATCTCGCCGCTGCGCACCAGCTCGACACCCGCGCTGACCACCGCGCTCGGCGCTGGCAGGATGCGGGTCGACAGCCAGCCCGCGCTGACCGCCAGCTGCCAGGCCGCTAGCAGCAGTACCGGCAGTGCCCATGGGGCCAGGCGCTGAGCCAAGGTAGAAGAAGTTGCACGACTCATGGCCCGGCCCTCAGCTCTGCGACACGGACTTGGGCAGGATGTCGTTGGCCACCATCTCGCCGAACGGGCTCACGTAACCGGTACTTTTCGGTTGCTCCGGGCGCTGTACGTCGAGGTGCGGGAACAGCAGCTCGGCAACGCGGTAGGACTCTTCAAGGTGTGGATAACCCGAGAAGATGAAGGTATCGATGCCCAGCTCGGCGTATTCCTTGACCCGTGCAGCCACGGTAGGGCCATCGCCGACCAGCGCGGTACCGGCGCCGCCGCGTACCAGGCCGACGCCCGCCCACAGGTTGGGGCTGACCTCCAGGTTGTCGCGGTTGCCGCCGTGCAGGGCAGCCATGCGCTGCTGGCCGACCGAGTCGAAACGCGCCAGCGAGGCCTGGGCACGGGCGATGGTTTCGTCGTCCAGGTGCGAGATCAGGCGGTCAGCGGCGGCCCAGGCTTCTTCATTGGTTTCACGCACGATCACGTGCAGGCGGATACCGAAGCGCACTTCGCGACCTTGGGCGGCAGCCTTTTCGCGCACCTGGGCGATTTTTTCGGCGACGGCGGCCGGTGGCTCGCCCCAGGTGAGGTACAGCTCGACCTGCTCGGCCGCCAGGTCTTGCGCGGCTTCGGACGACCCGCCGAAGTACAGCGGCGGACGCGGTTGCTGAATCGGCGGATAGAGCAGTTTGGCGCCCTTCACCTGGATGTGCTTGCCGTCGCAGTCGACGTTTTCGCCTTCCAGCACCTTGCGCCAGATACGGGTGAACTCGACCGAGGCTTCGTAGCGCTCTTCGTGGCTCAGGTGCAGGCCGTCACCGGCCAGTTCGTCCGGGTCGCCACCGGTGACCAGGTTGAACAGCGCACGGCCGTTGGACAGGCGGTCCAGGGTCGCGGCCTGGCGCGCCGCCACGGTCGGCGAAATGATGCCGGGGCGCAGGGCAACCAGAAACTTCAGGCGCTGGGTGACAGGGATCAACGACGCAGCCACCAGCCAGGAATCCTCGCAGGAACGCCCGGTAGGGATCAGCACCCCACCAAAACCAAGGCGGTCGGCAGCCTGGGCAATTTGCTGCAGGTAGCCGTGATCGACTGCACGGGCGCCATCGGAGGTGCCCAGGTACTTGCCGTCACCGTGTGTGGGAAGAAACCAGAAAATGTTAAGGCTCATTGGAGTTGTCTCCTCAAGGGTGGCTCAAGCCGGAGCAACGCCCCGGCGCAGGCAATTCAATCAAGGCGCACTGGCGACCTTGGCCGGGGGTGTCCAGATCACGTCCTTGATGCTCAGCGGCTTGGGAATAAGCTTCAGCGCCTGGAACGTGTCGGCGATCTTCTGTTGCGCGGCCACCACCTCAGGGGTGAGCGGCGCAGCGCCGTAGCCTTGGCGCTTGACCGAGGTCAGGGTGATGTCGGCAGGCAGCCCAAGCAGGGGCGCGACCTGATCGGTGACCTCCTGCGGGTTGGCCTGGGACCACTCGCCCACGGCACGCACTTCGTCGATCAAGGTGCTGATCACGGCAGGGTGCTGGGTGGCATAGCCACGGGTGGCGAGATAGAACTGATGGTTGTCGACCAGACCCTTGCCGTCACGCAGGGTACGTGCCTGCAGCTGTTTCTCGGCGGCGGCCTGGTACGGGTCCCAGATCACCCAGGCATCGACGCTGCCACGCTCGAATGCCGCGCGGGCATCGGCTGGCGGCAGGTAGACCGGTTGAATGTCGCTGTATTTGAGGCCTGCATCTTCCAGGGCACGCACCAGCAGGTAGTGGACGTTGGAGCCCTTGTTGAGGACGACTTTCTTGCCTTTGAGGTCTTTCACCGACTGGATCGACGAGCCCTTCGGCACCAGGATCGCTTCGCTGTGCGGCGCCGGTGGCTCGTAGGCCACGTAAAGCAGGTCGGCGCCGGCAGCCTGAGCGAATACCGGCGGCGTTTCGCCGGTGACGCCGAAGTCGATGGAGCCGACGTTCAGGCCTTCGAGCAACTGCGGGCCACCGGGGAATTCGGTCCACTGCACCTGCACGCCCTGCTCGGCCAGGCGCTTCTCCAGCGTGCCTTTGGCCTTGAGCAGCACCAGGGTGCCGTATTTCTGATAACCGATGCGCAGGCTCTCGGCCTGGGCTTGGGTGATGGCGCCGAAGGACACAGCCGCCGCAAACAGGGCGACCAGACCACGACGCAAGAAGACTGTGCGCATGGCGCTCTCCTGTGCGAATGGGGTTCGGGTTGCACCTGCTTGCCTCGTTGACGGGCGAGTAAGGTGGATGACGCGATAAAGCCGTTGAACCGGGTCAGATGCTCCAGCGGGCACTGATCAGGCGTTCATTGAGTACGCCGGGGGCCACGGGGCGCGGCCGACGGGCCAGGGCAACGTGGAAGGTTTCCAGCGAGTCCTGCAGGCGCTCATCCAGAGCAGGTGCCAGCTGTGCCGCCTTGGCGCCTTCTGCGTAGGCGACCTGGCTGTCGTCGGCGAAGATCCCTTGCAGGGTCTCTTGCGCCTTAAGTGCCGACAGCACCGGTTTTAACGCGTAATCCACCGCCAGCATGTGGGCGATGCTGCCGCCGGTAGCGATGGGCAACACGACCTTGTGCTCCAGGGCGCGTTCGGGCAGCAGGTCGAGCAATGTTTTCAGCGCGCCGGCGAACGATGCCTTGTACACCGGGGTGGCGACGATCAGGCCATCGGCCTGGGCCACCAGTTGCTGGAAGTGCTGCACCTGCGGGCTGTCGAAGCGCGCATGGAGCAGGTCCTCGGCGGGGAAGTCACGTACCTGGAAGGTCACTACTTCGACGCCACGGTGCTGCAGCCACTGGCGCGAGCGCTCGAGCAACACGCCGGAGCGTGAACGGGTACCAGGGCTACCACCGATTGAGACGACCAACATTGGAGCGCTTCCTTGTGTTCTGTTGGAAGTGACATTAACAGCCTGTTTATATATCTAGAAATCATATTTTTTCATTTGTTTATTCCTTCTGGTTCTTTAATGGTTTTGAGATTTGGGGGGCTGCTTTGCAGCCCTTTCGCGACGCAAGGCCGCTCCTACACAGGGATCGCATTCCATTGTAGGAGCGGCCTTGCGTCGCGATAGGGCCGCAAAGCGGCCCCAAAAAACCGGAGGCATAAAAAAGGGCCGTCGAAACGGCCCGAAATCCCTGCTATGGCTAAGAGCAATGCAACGTGGATCCTTTAACGATTAGGTTGCGGCGTCAGGCGCAGATAAGGCTTCACCGCCCGATACCCTTTGGGGAAACGCTGTTTGATCTCTTCCTCGTCTTTGAGCGAAGGCACGATCACTACGTCGTCACCGTCCTGCCAGTTACCTGGCGTGGCGACCTTGTAGTTGTCGGTCAGCTGCAGCGAGTCGATTACCCGCAAAATCTCGTTGAAGTTGCGCCCGGTACTGGCCGGATAGGTAATGGTCAGGCGCACCTTCTTGTTCGGGTCGATGACGAACAGCGAGCGCACGGTCAGGGTGTCGTTCGCGTTCGGGTGAATCAGGTCGTACAGGTCGGACACCTTGCGGTCGGCGTCGGCGATGATCGGGAAGTTGACCACGGTGTTCTGGGTCTCGTTGATGTCATCGATCCACTTGTGGTGCGAGTCGACCGGGTCCACCGACAGTGCGATGGCCTTGACGCCGCGCTGGGCGAAGTCGTCTTTGAGCTTGGCGGTCAGGCCCAGTTCGGTGGTGCACACCGGGGTAAAGTCGGCCGGGTGGGAAAACAGCACACCCCAACTGTTGCCGAGCCACTCGTGGAAGCGGATCTTGCCTTCACTGGAATCCTGTTCGAAATCGGGGGCGATGTCGCCGAGTTTGAGGCTCATGGGTGCGGCTCCTGTGCTGTGTTCTGGCCTTGTGGAGTTCAATGTGCCTGCATTCAATTAAAAATAAAAAGAATAAATACTGATTTATTTATAACCACAGAGCATACCGAATTGCAGACACAAAAAAGCCTCGCACTAGGCGAGGCTTCTGGTTCAGCTACGGCTTACAGGAAGTTGTAAGTGTAGTTGAAGATCAGACGGGTCTGATCCTGGTCAGCCAGCGAGCTGGTGCCAGTGCCACGGTAGACACCGTGACGCAGGCTGGCGCCCAGGCCTTTGAAGGTGCCTTCCTGGATGACGTAGTCGACGCGAGCGTCACGTTCCCATTCGCTGAAGGTACCGTTGCCGTTGGCGTTCTTGCCGTCTTCACCTTTCAGGTAGGAGACCGAAGCTTTCAGGCCAGGGACGCCCAGACGCGCGAAGTCATACGAGTACTGACCGAAGGTGGTGTTTTCACCGGCCTTGGCGAACTGGTTGATCATGCTGTCGGTGAACAGGTAGAAGCTGGAACCACCGGCGCCTTCGTTGCGGCCATTGCCATCAACGACGCTGCCTTGGTTGAGCCAGACGAAACCACCGTCATCGTTGACACGCTGGTGACCGAGCATCAGCGCATGGCCGCCCAGGGTGTAGGTGAACATGGCGGTCCAGGTCTTGTTGTCGACCTCGCCAGCGTTCTTGGCATAACCGCCGTTGTTGTTGAAGCGGTAGCCGGCTTCACCGTTCTTGCCGTCGCTGCTGCTGTCGAAGTAGCGCAGGTCGGTCTTGAACGACTGGTCGTCAGCAATCTTGAACACGTGGGTCGCGCCCAGGAAGTGCTGCTTGTAGAAGTCTTCCAGGTTCGAGTAGTAGTACTGCAGGGTCAGGTCTGGAGTGAGCTTGTAGTCCAGGCCGCCGTAGCGGAACTTGTTGCTGTCCTGGGTAGCGCCCGCCACGGACAGGCCGGTACGGTTGCTCGAAGCACGGCCCATGGCATGGGTCAGCTGACCGGCGTTGACGGTCAGGTTGTCGATTTCCTTCGACTGGATGGTGCCACCCTCGAAGGTCTGCGGCAGCAGACGGCCATCGTTGGCCACCAGGATCGGCAGGTTCGGCGCCAAGGCGCTACCGAAGTGGGCTTCGGTCTTGGAGAAGCGAGCCTTGGCATTACCGCCTACACGCGCCCACTGGCTTACAGCAGACCCGTCGGTATCGCTCGGGAAGAAGCTGCTGTTGTCAGGGTGCTTGCCGCGGCCGCCATCCAGGTGAATACCCCACAGGGCCTGAACATCGACGCCGAAGCCAACGGTACCCTCGGTGAAACCGGACAGGTAGTCGAGCTTGAAGCCCTGGCCAGACTCGCGGTTGTCAGCACCGCCGTCACGGTTGTCGTTGTTGAAGTACATGGTGCGCGAGCTGAGCGACAGTTTGCTGTCTTCAACGAAACCGGCAGCGCCTGCTTGTTGGGCGAGAACCCCCAGTGCCACGGCCAGAGCCAGGCTGGACTTGTACATGTTTTGCTCCTCTACGTTCTAATTCTTGTGTATCTCTGGAGGCGGGGTCTGCTGCCCCGCTCACCGTGGATTGGCGATTTAGTCCCAAAGCGTGACCATGAAGTCAATCGTTTCTAAACGTTTCGCGACTTTGGTCTAAGACGCCACCTGCGCTACAGGATAATGACAATCCTATAAATCCAAAATGACCGTTTTATGAATTTGTAAGATTTTTCCGGAATATGTTAGGAACCTTTACTGCCTTTTGTTGTAAACGGCACATTCGTTCATAACTTTGGGTTATTTGCAAACGTTTGCTCATAACCTAATTCCATACTGTTCTAAGGGACGAAAAAGCCTAGCAGCCCTGTCGGATTTCGCCATTGCGCGACATCAACGGCACGCGGCTTAAAGCATTTGGCTCCTAAGCTAATTCTAAAAAGTTATTTATTTTAGATTTCTTAGATCATTTAGTCTTCTCGCCATCCATCACATCGATTGCCTGACGAGAGGTTCAACCATGATCCCGCACGCTCCGCTGCGCCTGTTCGCCGCCCTGACCCTCGCCGGCACCAGCTGGTTGGCCCAGGCCGCCGACTTGACCGTGGCCTACCAGACCACCGTTGACCCGGCCAAAGTTGCCCAGGTCGATGGCGACTACGAAAAAGCCAGCAAGGCCAGTATCGACTGGCGCAAATTCGACAACGGCGCCGATGTGATCACGGCTGTGGCCAGCGGTGACGTGCAGATCGGCTACCTCGGTTCCAGCCCGCTGGCCGCTGCGGCAACGCGCAAACTGCCGGTCGAAACCTTCTTGATCGCCACCCAGATCGGCGCGGGCGAAGCACTGGTGGCGCGCGACAGCATCAAGACGCCGCAAGACCTGATCGGCAAGAAAGTGGCCGTGCCTTTCGTTTCCACCGGCCACTACAGCCTGCTGGCGGCGCTCAAGGCCTGGAACATCGACCCGTCCAAGGTACAGATCCTCAACCTCGCGCCACCGGCGATCATTGCCGCCTGGAAACGCGGTGACATCGACGCGACCTACGTCTGGGACCCCGCCCTGGGCGTGGCCAAGGAAAACGGCAAGGTGCTGATCACCTCCGGTGAACTGGCCGAAAAAGGCGCACCGACCTTCGACGCCTGGATCGTGCGCAAGGACTTCGCCGACAAGCACCCTGACGTGGTCAAGGCGTTCGCCAAGGTCACCCTCGACGCCTACGCCGACTACCGCAAAGACCCACAAGCGTGGCTGGCCAACAAGGACAACGTGGCCAAGCTGGTCAAGCTGTCCGGCGCCAAGGCCAGCGATATCCCGGTGCTGCTGGAAGGCAACGTCTACCCATTGGCCGCCGACCAGGCCAACGCCCTGGGTGCACCGACCACCCAAGCGCTGACTGACACCGCCACCTTCCTCAAGCAACAAGGCAAGGTCGACGCGGTGCTGCCGGACTACTCGCCGTACGTCAGCGCCAAGTTCCTTCCAAACTGATCCGGAGCCCGTCATGGCCTTGCTTGAACTGGAGCGCATCAGCGCACAGTACCCTGGCGCCAGCACCCCGGTGCTGGCCGATATCAACCTGAGCCTGGGGCCACGCCAGCTGCTGGTGGCCCTCGGGCCATCCGGCAGCGGCAAGACGTCGCTGCTCAACCTGATCGCCGGCTTCGTCGCCCCCAGCGGCGGCCGCATCACCCTTGACGGTGCACCGGTCAACGGCCCCAGCGCCGAACGCGGTGTGGTGTTCCAAGACGATGCCTTGCTGCCCTGGCAGAACGTGCTGGGCAACGTCGCCTTTGGCCTTGAGCTGGCCGGCGTACCGCGCGCCCAGCGTGAGGCCAAGGCCCGCGAGATGCTGGCCTTGGTCGACCTGGAAGGGTTTGCCGAGCGGCGCATATGGCAATTGTCCGGTGGCCAGAAGCAGCGTGTCGGCCTGGCCCGCGCGCTGGCGGCCGACCCACGGGTACTGCTGATGGACGAGCCGTTCGGCGCGCTCGACGCGTTCACCCGCGAGCAGATGCAAGAGCTGCTGCTGCAGGTCTGGCAGCGCACCGCAAAGCCTGTGTTCCTGATTACCCACGACATTGAAGAAGCGGTGTTCCTCGCCAGCGAGCTGGTGCTGCTGGCGCCCAACCCGGGGCGTGTAGTCGAGCGCCTGCAGTTGGACTTCGGCCAACGCTACGCGGCGGGCGAGCCGGCCCGGGCGATCAAGTCCGACCCACGCTTCATCGAAACCCGCGAGCACGTGCTGGCGCGGGTCTTCTCCCAACGCCAAAGCCTGCAGGAGCGCGCATGAGCAGCCTGGATCTGCCGGTTACCGGCAAACGCGACGCCCACACCCGGCCTGCTGAAAAGGCACGCCGCCCGCTTGCTACCCGCTGGATCAGCACCCTGACCCTGGCCAGCCTGCTGCTGGCCTGGTGGCTGGTGACGGCCGCCGGCTGGATCGAGCCGCTGTTCCTGCCGGCGCCCGGCGATATCCTGGCCAGGGCCTGGACCCTACTGACCCAGGGCTACATGGATGCCAGCCTGTGGCAGCACCTGGGGGCAAGCCTGGGCCGTATCGGCCTGGCACTGGTCGCCGCCACCCTGACCGCCATCCCGGTCGGCATCGCCATCGGTTACAACCGCGTGGCGCGGGGCATTCTCGACCCGCTGATCGAGTTCTACCGCCCTATTCCGCCACTGGCCTATCTGCCGCTCATCGTCATCTGGTGCGGCATCGGCGAGCTGTCGAAAGTGTTGCTGATTTACCTGGCGATCTTCGCCCCGATTGCCATCGCCACCGCCACCGGCGTACGCACCGTCGACCCGGCCAAACTGCGCGCCGCGCAATCGCTGGGGGCGACCAAGGCGCAACTGATCCGCCACGTGATCCTGCCCAGCGCCTTGCCCGACATCCTCACCGGCATCCGCATCGGCCTTGGGGTCGGCTGGTCGACCCTGGTCGCCGCAGAACTGATCGCCGCCACCAGCGGCCTGGGCTTCATGGTGCAGTCGGCGGCGCAGTTCCTGGTCACTGACGTGGTGGTGCTGGGCATTCTGCTGATCGCCCTGATCGCCTTCGCGTTGGAAATGAGCCTGCGCGCGCTGCAACGCAAGCTGGTGCCCTGGCACGGGCAAAGCCACTGACCACGCCGGCATTTCGGCGCCTAGTAAAAACAGATCGAGACCGACATGAGCCTGACCATCACCCCTCTCAGCCCGGCGCTCGGCGCCCAGATCAGCGGCGTGGACATCAGCCGCGACATCACCACCGAGCAGCGCGACGCCATCGAGCAAGCGCTGCTCAAGCACCAGGTGCTGTTCTTCCGCGATCAACCGATCAACCCAGACCAGCAAGCCCGCTTTGCGGCCCGCTTTGGTGACCTGCACATCCACCCGATCTACCCCAACGTGCCGGAAACTCCGCAGGTGCTGGTGCTCGACACGGCGGTCACCGACGTGCGCGACAACGCCGTCTGGCACACCGACGTGACCTTCCTGCCGACCCCGGCGTTGGGTGCGGTGCTCAGCGCCAAGCAACTGCCGGCCTATGGCGGCGACACCCTGTGGGCCAGTGGCATTGCCGCCCTTGAAGCCTTGTCGGCGCCCCTGCGCGAGATGCTTGATGGGCTGACGGCCACCCATGACTTCACCAAGTCGTTCCCGCTCGAGCGTTTTGGCACCACGCCAGAAGACCTGGCGCGCTGGGAAGCGACCCGGCGCAACAACCCGCCGCTGTCACACCCAGTGATCCGCACGCACCCGGTCAGCGGGCGCAAGGCGCTGTTCGTCAACGAAGGGTTCACCACGCGCATCAATGAGTTGAACGAGTATGAGAGCGACGCGTTGCTCAAGCTGCTGTTCACCCATGCGACCAGGCCTGAGTTCAGCATTCGCTGGCGTTGGCAGGAAAATGATGTGGCGTTCTGGGACAACCGCGTGACCCAGCATTTTGCGGTGGATGATTACCGGCCGAATCGGCGGGTGATGCACCGGGCGACGATTCTGGGGGATGCGCCGTTTTGAACCGCGGGAGGCCGTTGGCCTCCATTCGCAGCACAAGGCTGCTCCTACAGGGGATCGCACATCCTGTAGGAGCAGCCTTGTGCTGCGAAAGGGCCGCAAAGCGGCCCCAGCGGTCTAGCGGACCAGGTGCAAGTACTGCATATGCCGCTCGTACTGGTCGAGGATGTCGTTGATGATCTGCTCCTTGCTGTAGCCCACCAGGTCGTAGTTCTGGCTGCCCTCGCTCAGGTGCACCTCCGCCCGGTAATAACGGCGGTTCTTCAACTCCTGAGCACCCAGCCCACCCAGCGCAAACGACGGCGTGAAATAGCCGCGCATCTGCACCTGGTAGATGAAGGGTTGCTCCTCGCCATGGCCCACTTTCAAGCTGACGTTGTCGTGGCTCGGGTCGTCCTGGGTAATCAGCACCAGGCCCTTCTGCTCGAACACCTCACGCACATCGGCAATCGCCGGGCGCACCACGTCGTCCATGAAGCGGTACACCTCATCGCGTGACGGGAAGTGCACGGCCTGGCTCAGGCGCTGGCGCCAGCCGCCACGACCGCGACGCGACTGAGCGAACGGCGCCAGCGAATGCATCTGCGCAATCTGCCGCTGGGACTCCAGGTAAAACGCCTTGTGCAGCCCCCACATCATGCACAGCAAGATCAGCGAGAACGGCAGCGAGGTCAGCACCACCGCCGACTTCAGCGAATCGATGCTGCCGGCGAACAGCAATGCACTGGTGATCAGCGCGGTCATCGCGCCCCAGAAAATCCGCAGCCAGTTAGGCCCATCTTCATCCGGGTCACCACCCTTGGCCGACAAAGTCGACAGCACCACAGTGCCCGAGTCGGCCGAGGTGACGAAGAACACGAAGCTGATAAACACCGTGGTCGCGATGACCACCTTGCTCCAGGGGTAGGTCTCCAGCAGCAGGTACAGGCTCATCGACGGGTTATCCAGCGCCGATTGACCAAGCGCGGTCATGCCATGGTTGATGACCTGGTCCAACGCGCTGTTGCCGAAGATCGACATCCACGCCAGGGTGAAGCCCAGGGGAATCAGCAACACGCCGAAGACGAATTCGCGGATGGTGCGCCCACGCGAAATACGCGCAATGAACAAGCCCACGAACGGCGCCCAGGCAATCCACCAGGCCCAGTAGAACACCGTCCAGCCGCCCAGCCAGTCGCGGTTTTCGCCATAGGCATAGACGTCGAAGCTCTTGCGGGGCAAGGCGCCGAGGTAGTCCCCCAGGTTCTGGATAAGCGTGTTGAACAGGTGCTGGGTAGGGCCGGCAAACAGCACGAACAGCAACAGCGCGCAGGCCAGGAACAGGTTGATGTCGCTCATCACCCGCACGCCTTTCTCCACCCCGGCGACCGCCACGGCCACCGCCGCGCCCATCATCAGGGTGATCAACGCGACCTGCACCCACTGGCTGTGGCTGATCCCGAACAGGTAATCCAGGCCGGCATTCAAGTGCAACACGCCAAAGCCCATGTCAGCGCCCAGGCCGAACACCGTGGCAATGATGCCGAAGCCATCCACCGCGTAACCAATCGGCCCGTTGATGCGCTTGCCGATCAAGGGGTACAGCGCCGAGCGCAAGGCCAGCGGTAGGTTATGCCGGTAGGCGAAGTAGGCCAGCGCCATGCCGACGAAGGCAAACACGCCCCAGCCATGCAGGCCCCAGTGCAGGAACAGGATCTGCATGGCCTGGCGCCCGGCCTCTGCCGTGCCTGCTTCGCCCTGGGGCGGCTGCAGCATGTGGGTCAGCGGTTCGGACACGCAGAAGAAGAACAGCGTGATGCTGATGCCGGCGGCAAACAGCATGCCGGCCCAGGACAAGTAGCTGAACTCGGGTTCGTCGTGGTCGGCACCGAGCTTGATCTTGCCGTAGCCAGACAAGGCGGTGACCACCACGAAGACCAGGTACAGCGTCATCGCCAGCATGTAGTACCAGCCGACCGTGTTGGCCGCCCAGTTCTGTGCCGCCAGCAACCAGTCGCCTGCAGCTTGCGGGTTGGTGATGACGATGAGGCCGAAGATGAGGATGAAACTTGCCGCGAAATAGAACACCGGAGGGTTCATGCGCATCTTGCCGTTGGCAAGGGTGGGGGTCGGTGCACTCATCGGGCATGCACCTCGTCACGTGACGTAAGGTTCGAAATGAACGGGTTCAGCAAAGGAATCCTCCTGTTGAACACCGGCAGCGGACCAGCGTTTTTTCATTGAACAAGCGTTCAAGTTAACCATGGATCGGGATTTGATGCGAACCGGGGTGCTGATCGGTGCATGCCTGAACCGGCCCTTTTGCGGGGCAAGCCCACTCCCCCAGGTACATCACTAGCCCCAATAGGCTGATGATTCTGTGGGAGCGGGCTCGCCCCGCGAAAGGGCCGGTACAGCCAGTAAAGACCTCAGGTCAGTTCTTGTCCTGGCAATCCAGTTGCAGGTTGGCCTGGGTAATGTTGCTCTCAGCCGGCACGCTACGGGTGAGCCACACATTACCGCCAATGGTCGAGCCCTTGCCGATGGTAATGCGCCCCAGGATCGTCGCCCCCGCATAGATCACCACGTCGTCCTCGACGATCGGGTGGCGCGGCAGGCCTTTGTGCAGGGTACCCGACTCATCGCTTGGGAAGCGCTTGGCGCCCAGTGTCACCGCCTGGTAGATACGTACCCGCTCGCCGATGATCGCGGTCTCGCCAATCACCACGCCGGTGCCGTGGTCGATGAAGAAGCTCGGGCCGATCTGCGCGCCGGGGTGGATGTCGATACCGGTCGCCGAATGCGCCAGCTCCGAACTGATACGCGCCAGCAGCGGCAAACCAGCCTGGTACAAGTGATGCGCCAGGCGGTGATGGATGATGGCGAGGATGCCTGGGTAGCACAGCAGCACCTCATCGACACTGCGCGCCGCCGGGTCACCGTGGTAGGCGGCCAGCACGTCGGTGTCCAGCAATACCCGCAGGTTGGGCAGCGCCGCGGCAAAATCCTGGATCAGCCGCAGTGCCTGGGCATCGACGGACACCAAGTCACCCTGGCTCTGCCGGGCGGCGTAGCGCAGCTCCAGGCGGGCCTGGGCCAGCAATGCGGTCAGGGCGGCATCCAGGGTGTGCCCTACGTAAAAATCTTCACTCTCTTCGCGCAGGTCGACCGGCCCAAGGCGCATCGGGAACAGCGCCCCGCACAACTGCTCGAGAATCTGCCGCATGGCCTCGCGAGAGGGCAGTTCGCGCCCGCCCTGCTCGCCAATGCTGCGGCCATTGCGGCTGCGCCATTGCTCACGGGCGCTGCGCAAACCACTGACGATGCTGTGCAGCTGCCAATGCGCGGATGTTGGTTGTTCGCTCACGGTGTTCTCCTGCCTGGGGCCAATCTGTCGTTATGCGATCCACTCTACGGCAAATCCATCCCTTGGAAAAAACAACGCTTTATTCCATCCTGCGCTAAGTCGGGCATAAGCCGCGATGACGGCGCCAGTATCCTGGCCTACCCTCAAAGCTGACTTCACTCGGCAGAAAAACAAAACGGAATAATAAGATAATTTTTTATTATTTCCTGGCCTAAGCGGCCAACTTTATAGTCGCCACCCACTACTTCCACACCAAGCGCGGGGCCTGACATGTCGAAATTCGCCAAACCGCTACTCAACGCCAGCCTGGCCATCCTGCTGGGTGCCGGCCTGCTCAGCCAGGCCTTCGCCGGCGAGCAATTGAAGACCATTCAGGAAAAGGGCGTGATCAACGTCGGCCTGGAAGGCACCTACCCACCGTTCAGCTTCGTCAACGCAGACGGAAACCTGACCGGCTTCGAGGTTGAACTCTCCGAGCTGTTGGCCAAGGAGCTCGGGGTCAAAGCCAAGGTTCAACCGACCAAATGGGATGGGATCCTCGCCGCGCTGGAATCCAAGCGTCTGGACGTGGTGATCAACCAGGTGACCATTTCCGAAGAGCGCAAGAAGAAGTACGACTTCTCCGAGCCCTACACCATTTCCGGCATCCAGGCGCTGATCCTGAAGAAGAAGGCCGAGCAGCTGAACATCCACAAAGCGGCTGACCTGGCTGGCAAGAAAGTCGGCGTAGGCCTGGGCACCAACTACGAGCAATGGGTCAAGCAAGATGTTCCGCAAGCAGACGTGCGCACCTATGAAGACGACCCGAGCAAATTCGCCGACCTGCGCAACGGCCGCATCGACGCGATCCTGATCGACCGCCTGGCCGCACTGGAATACGCGCAAAAAGCCAAGGACACCGAGCTTGCCGGCGACGCCTTCTCGCGCCTGGAAAGCGGCGTGGCCCTGCGCAAAGGCGAACCTGAGTTGCTGGCGGCCCTCAACAAGGCCATCGACAAGCTCAAGGCCGACGGCACGCTGGCCAAGCTGTCGGAAAAATACTTCGGTGCCGATGTCACTAAATGATCCCTGAAAGCCTGCAACTCGTTGTCGATTCCACGCCCTTCCTGCTGAAGGGCGCGGGTTATACGGTGCTGCTCAGTGTCGGTGGCATGTTCTTCGGCCTGGTGCTGGGGTTTGCCCTGGCGCTGATGCGGCTGTCGAAGATGTTGCCGCTGGACTGGCTGGCACGCATCTACGTGTCGTTCTTCCGGGGCACGCCGCTGCTGGTGCAGCTGTTCGTGATCTATTTCGGCATGCCGCAGATCGGTATCGAACTCGACCCCATCCCGGCCTCGCTGATCGGCCTGTCGCTGAACATGGCAGCTTACATCTG
The DNA here is from genome assembly GCF_014269205.2 of Pseudomonas kermanshahensis. NCBI lineage: Bacteria > Pseudomonadati > Pseudomonadota > Gammaproteobacteria > Pseudomonadales > Pseudomonadaceae > Pseudomonas > Pseudomonas kermanshahensis. The sequence goes on along the minus strand of NZ_JABWRY020000003.1, from coordinate 70,939 downwards.
CGAAATCCTGCGTGCGGCGATTTCCTCGATCGACCGTGGCCAGTGGGAAGCCGCTGCCAGCATTGGCATGACCCGCACCCAGGCCATGCGCCGGGCCATCCTGCCGCAAGCCCTGCGTACGGCCTTGCCACCGCTGGGCAACAGCTTCATCTCGCTGGTCAAGGACACCGCCCTGGCGGCGACCATCCAGGTGCCCGAGCTGTTCCGCCAGGCCCAGCTGATTACCGCACGCACCTTCGAAGTCTTCACCATGTACCTGGCTGTGGCGGTTATCTACTGGATCCTCTGCAGTATCCTCGCGCACTTCCAGAACCGCATGGAAGCGCGGGTCAACCAGCATGACCAGGAGCATTGAGCATGATCGTAGTTAAAGGCCTGTCCAAGCAGTTCAAGGGCCAGACCGTGCTCAATGGCATCGACCTGACCGTGCAGCCAGGCGAAGTGGTCGCCATCATCGGCCCCAGCGGCTCGGGCAAGACCACCTTCCTGCGCTGCCTCAACCTGCTGGAAACCCCCGACGCTGGGCAGATCCAGATCGGCGCCATCAGCATCGATGCCAATCGCCCGCTGGGTGGGCAGCAGAGTGCGATTCGCCGGTTGCGTCAGCAGGCCGGTTTCGTGTTCCAGAACTTCAACCTGTTCCCCCACCGCACCGCCCTGGAAAACGTCATCGAGGGCCCGGTGATCGTCAAGAAGACGCCCCGCGACCAGGCCATCGCCCTGGGCCGCAAGCTGATGGCCAAGGTAGGCCTGGCGGGCAAGGAAGACGCCTACCCCCGGCGCCTTTCCGGTGGCCAGCAGCAGCGGGTAGCGATTGCCCGTGCCCTGGCGATGGAGCCTGAGGTGATTCTGTTTGACGAACCGACCTCGGCGCTCGACCCGGAGCTGGTTGGCGAAGTGCTCGCCACCATCCGCGGCCTGGCCGAAGAGAAGCGCACCATGATCATCGTTACCCACGAGATGAGTTTTGCCCGTGATGTGGCGAACCGGGTGATCTTCTTCGACAAGGGGGTGATCGTCGAACAGGGTGAAGCCAAGGCGCTGTTTGCGGCGCCCAAGGAAGAGCGTACCCGGCAGTTCTTGCGCAAGTTTCTCGGTACCGCAGCTTCGGAATAAACCTGTACTGGCCTCTTCGCGGGCAAGCCCGCGAAGAAGCCGGCACCTCCTGCGCAAATCTCAACTTCTATATATATTCCAAAAGATTAGTTCATAATCTTTTAATAAGCCTTTAGGGTATATACACCGGACCACCGGACCAGCAAACGTCTGTCGCCATCAGCTGAAGCGACGCATCTACTTTTGTGAGGTTAGGAATGGTCAGGATCACAATCACCCCAGTGCGTATCGCCAGGGCATTGAGTGCAGCCAAGGAGCGGTACTGATGTCCAGCCAGCCAAATACCCTTTTCCACAGCGACGTCGACAGCTCGCCCCTGCTGCTGCCAGCCAAGGTGCTGCGCAACGACGCCGAGGCCCTGCAAGCCGCACGCGAACTGGCCGACGTGGCCCGTGAGCAGGCCGCACGCCGCGACCAGCAACGCAAACTGCCGTGGGCAGAGATCGAGCAGTTCACCCGCAGCGGCCTGGGCAGCATCAGCGTACCCAAGGCCTATGGCGGCCCCGATGTCTCGTTCGAAACCGTGGCGGAAGTCTTCCGCCTGATCAGTGCCGCCGACCCGGCCCTGGGGCAGATCCCGCAGAACCAGTTCGGCATGCTGCAGTTGCTGCGCCTGACCGCCACCGAGGCACAGCAGGCGGTGATCTTCCGCAGCGTGCTGGACGGCTGGCGCATCGGCAATGCCGGCCCCGAGCGCGGCACCAAAGACACCCTGACCCTGAAGGCAAAGATCACCCGCGTAGGCGACGGTTATCGCATCAGTGGTGAAAAGTTCTACTCCACGGGCGCCCTGTACGCCCACTGGGTGGCGGTCAAGGCACTGGACGACGAAGGCCGCCAGCGCCTGGCCTTCGTCCGCCGCGGCAGCCCTGGGCTGCGCATCGTCGATGACTGGTCTGGGTTCGGCCAACGCACCACCGCCAGCGGCACCGTGCTGCTCGACCAGGTACCGGTCGATGCGGAACTGGTGATCGACAACTGGCGCCAGCGTGACACGCCGAATATCCAGGGCGCGGCTTCGCAGTTGATCCAGGCAGCCATCGACGCCGGCATCGCCGAAGCGGCCATCGATGATGCCATCAGCTTTGTGCGCGACAAATCGCGGCCCTGGATCGACGCCAAGGTCGAGCGCGCCAGCGACGACCCGTACGTGATCGCCGACATCGGCCGCCTCAAGCTCGAGCTGCACGCTGCCGAGGCGCTGCTGCGCAAAGCGGCGCGGGTGCTCGATGAGGTCAATGACGCACCCATCGACGCCGCTTCTGCTGCCCGCGCTTCGATCGCCGTGGCCGAGGCCAAGGTGCTGACCACCGAGGTCTCGTTGCAGGCCAGCGAAAAGCTGTTCGAGCTGGCCGGCAGCCGCGCCACCCTGGCCGAGTTCAACCTCGACCGCCACTGGCGCAACGCCCGCGTGCACACCCTGCATGACCCGGTGCGCTGGAAGTACCACGCGGTGGGCGCTTACCACCTGAACGGCAGCCAGCCTGCGCGGCATTCCTGGATCTGATTTGCAGCCTTTGGGGCTGCTGCGCAGCCCATTCGCGGGGCAAGCCCGCTCCCACACCTGAGATCAATGCAGTGTGTCTGTGGGAGCGGGCTTGCCCCGCGAATGGGCCGCACAGCGGCCCCCGGAGAAACACCATGACCACAAACATCATCACCAGCGACACCCAAGCCCTGACCATCGCCGAAGACATCGCCCAGCAACTGCGCCGCGACAGCGCCCTGCGCGACCGCGAGCGTCGCCTGCCCCATGCCGAACTCGACCTGTTCACCCGCTCCGGCCTGTGGGCCATCAGCGTGCCCAAGGCCTTCGGCGGCGCCGGTGTGTCCAACGTCACCCTGGCCAAAGTCATCGCCCGCATCGCCCAGGCCGATGGCTCCTTGGGGCAGATCCCGCAAAACCACTTCTATGCCCTGGAAGTGCTGCGGGTAAACGGTAGCCCTGAACAACAGCAACGCCTGTACGCCGAAGTGCTGGCCGGCCGGCGCTTTGGCAATGCCTTGGCCGAACTGGGCACCAAGACCGCCAACGACCGCACCACCCGCCTGAGCCGCGACGGTGATGGGTTCCGTATCAATGGCCGCAAGTTCTATTCAACCGGTGCCCTTTACGCCCAGCGCATCCCGACCTCGGTGATCGATGACGATGGCGTGCAACAATTGGCCTTCGTCCCCGCCGACAGCCAAGGCCTGCAGGTGATCGACGACTGGAGCGGCTTCGGCCAGCGCACCACCGGCAGTGGTTCGGTGGTATTCGACAACGTGTGGGTCAGCGCCCAAGACGTAGTCCCCTTCCAGAGCGCCTTCGAACGCCCGACCCCGGTCGGCCCACTGGCACAGATTCTCCACGCTGCCATCGACACCGGCATCGCCCGCGCCGCCTACGAAGATGCCCTGCACTTCGTGCGCACCCGCAGCCGCCCCTGGGTCGACTCGGGCCTGGACAAGGCCAGCGAAGACCCCTTGACCCTGAAAAGCTTCGGCCAACTGGCGATCCGCCTGCACGCCACCGAAGCCCTGCTCGAACGCGCCGGTGAATACCTTGACCGCGCCCAGCAAGACAGCAGCGCCGACAACGTCGCCGCCGCCTCCATTGCCGTGGCCGAAGCACGCGCCATCAGCACCGAGATTTCCCTCGCCGCCGGCACCACGCTGTTCGAACTGGCCGGTAGCCAGGCCACCCTCGCCGAGCACAACCTCGACCGCCACTGGCGCAACGCTCGCGTGCACACCCTGCACGACCCAGTGCGCTGGAAGTACCACGCCATCGGCAACTACTACCTGAACAACGAAAACCCGCCGCGCCGGGGGACGATCTGATGGCCAAGCAGATTCTGCTCAATGCCTTCAACATGAACTGCATCGGGCACATCAACCATGGCCTGTGGACCCACCCGCGGGACACCTCGACCCAGTACAAGACGCTTGAATACTGGACCGACCTGGCACGCCTGCTGGAACGGGGCTTGTTCGACGGCGTGTTCATCGCCGACATCGTCGGCACCTACGACATCTATGGCCAGTCGCTGGAGGTAACGCTCAAGGAGTCGATCCAGCTACCCGTCAACGACCCCCTGCTGTTGGTCTCGGCCATGGCTGCCGTCACCCGCAACCTGGGCTTCGGCCTTACCGCCAACCTCACCTACGAGGCGCCTTACCTGTTCGCCCGGCGCCTCTCCACGCTCGACCACCTCACCAATGGCCGGGTCGGCTGGAACATCGTCACCGGCTACCTCGACAGCGCGGCCCGCGCCATGGGCCTGGCGCAGCAACCCGAGCATGATCGGCGCTACGACCAGGCCGACGAGTACCTGCAGGTGCTGTACAAACTGCTAGAAGGCAGCTGGGCTGACGATGCCGTGGTCGCCGACCGCGAGCAGCGCGTCTACGCCCAGCCCGACAAGGTGCGCAAGGTCAGCCACCACGGCGAGTTCTACAACGTCGAGGGCTACCACCTGTGCGAGCCCTCAGCGCAACGCACACCGGTGTTGTTCCAGGCGGGCAGCTCCCCGCGCGGCCTCGCCTTTGCCGGCAACCATGCCGAGTGCGTGTTCATCAGCGGCCAGGACAAAACCGCCACCCGCGCCCAGGTCGACAAGGTGCGCGCGGCCGCCAAGGCGGCGGGCCGCGATCCGCAGGCGGTCAAGGTGTTCATGGGCATCACGGTGATCGTCGCCCCCACTGAGCAACAGGCCCAAGCCAAGCATGCCGAGTACCTGCGCCATGCCAGCCCCGAGGCCGGCGTGGCGCACTTTGCCGCCTCCACCGGCATCGACTTTGCGGCCTATGGGCTGGACGAGCCGATCGGCTTCAGCAAGGGCAACGCCATTCAGTCGGCCACGCGCCAGCTGCAGGAAAACGCCTGGACCCGCCGCCGCTTGCTTGATCAGCACGCCCTGGGCGGGCGCTACGTGACCCTGGTCGGCAGCCCTGAACAGGTCGCCGATGCCCTGATCGCCTGGCTCGACGAAACCGGGCTGGACGGCTTCAACCTGACCCGCACCGTTACACCAGAAAGCTTTGAGGATTTCATCGACCTGGTCATCCCGCAGCTACAACAGCGTGGCCGCTACAAGACCGCTTACGCCGAGGGCACCCTGCGCGAGAAGTTGTTCGATACCGACCACCCGCACCTGCCCGCCAGCCATCCCGGCTCGCGCTACCGCTTTACCCCAACCCCTGCCCCGACTGGAGCCCTGCACCATGCTTGAGAAACTGTTCCGGCCCGTCGCGGCCATTGCGGTCACCCTTGGCCTGTCCGCCAGCGCCTTCGCCGCCGAGCCGTTGAAAATCGGTACCACCTCCGCCTTTGCGATTCCCCTGGAAACCGCCGTGGAAGAAGCCCACAAGCAAGGCCTGGACGTGAAGCTGATCGAGTTCAGCGATTGGATAGCCCCCAATGTCAGCCTCAACAGCGGCGACATCGACGTGAACTACTTCCAGCACATCCCGTTCCTGGAAAACGCCAAGGCCGCTGCGGGCTTCAACCTGGTGCCCTACGCGCCAGGCATCATCAACAACGTCGGCCTGTACTCGAAAAAGTACAAAAGCTTCGCCGAGCTGCCCGAAGGCGCCAGCGTGGCCATCGCCAACGACCCGATCAACAGCGGCCGTGGCCTGCAGTTACTGGCCAAGGCGGGGCTGATCACGCTTAAACCTGGGGTCGGCTACAAGGCCACGGAAGACGACATCATCGCCAACCCCAAGCACCTTAAAATCCTTCAGGTCGAGGCGGTGCAACTGGTGCGCGCCTATGATGACGCTGACCTGGTCCAGGGCTACCCGGCCTACATCCGCCTGGCCAACAGCTTCGACGCCACCTCCGCGCTGCTGTTCGATGGCCTGGAAAACAAAGAGTACGTGATCCAGTTCGTCATTCGCCCGCAAAGCAAGGACGACCCGCGCCTGGCTAAGTTCGTCGATATCTACCAACACTCGCCCGCGGTGCGCGCGGCCTTGAACAAAGCCCACGGCAACCTCTACCAGGCCGGTTGGGAGGGCTGACATGAGCCAGGCCAGCGCGCTCAGGGCGCCGACACCCCAACCATTGCCGCCAACGGCCAAGGAACAGGCCCTGCGCCCAGAGGTCAACGAAGCCCACGTGCGCTTCATCGGCCTCGGCAAGACCTACCCTGGCCAGGCTCAGCCTGCCTTGCAAGGCATCGACCTGAACATCCGCCATGGCGAGATCTTCGGCATCATCGGCCGCAGCGGCGCCGGCAAGTCGTCGCTGCTGCGTACCATCAACCGCCTGGAACAACCCAGCCAGGGCCGCGTGCTGATCGACCAGGTGGACATCGCGCCCTTCGACGAGGACCGCTTGGTTGCGCTGCGCCGGCGCATCGGCATGATCTTCCAGCACTTCAACCTGATGTCGGCCAAGACCGTGTGGCAAAACGTCGAACTGCCGCTGAAAGTGGCCGGCGTGCCCAAGGCCGAGCGCCAGCGCAAGGTGCGCGCACTGCTGGAGCTGGTCGGCCTGCAGGAAAAGCACCACGTCTACCCCGCGCAGTTGTCGGGCGGGCAAAAGCAACGCGTCGGCATCGCCCGGGCGCTGGTGCACGACCCCGAGATCCTCTTGTGCGACGAGGCCACCTCGGCACTCGACCCTGAAACCACGGCCTCGATCCTTGAACTGCTACGTGACATCAACCAGCGCCTGGGCCTGACCATCGTGCTGATCACCCATGAAATGGCGGTAATCCGCGATATCTGCCACCGCGTGGTGGTGCTGGAGCGCGGCGAAGTGGTCGAGCAAGGGGAAGTCTGGCGGGTATTCGGCACACCGCGCCATGAAGTCACGCGGACCTTGCTCGCACCCTTGCAGGCCAAGCTGCCCGCGACTTTGCAGGCCAGCCTCAAGGCCAGCCCGCAGAGCCGCGACAGCGCCGTGGTGCTCAAGCTGACCTTGCTCGGCGAGCCGGAGCTTTCTGCCCTGTTCACCGACCTCGGCGGCCGCGTGCGCCTGCTGCAAGGTGGCGTTGAAACCATCGGTGAGCATGCCCTTGGGCAGTTGATCCTGTCGGTGCAGCATTCGCCACACGACACCCACCAATTGCTGGAGCGTGCCCGCCGTTGGGCCGAAGACGTGGAGGTACTGGGCCATGTGGTTTGATCGCCTGCTTGAAGGCTTGCTCGACACCCTGCTGATGGTCGGCGTGTCGTCGCTGATCGCGCTGTTGGTCGGTGTACCGATGGCGGTGCTGCTGGTCACCAGCGACAAGGGCGGCATCTTCGAGGCACCGCTGCTGAACCGGGTGCTGGGCGCGTTCGTCAACCTGTTCCGCTCGATCCCGTTTCTGATCCTGATGGTCGCGCTGATCCCCTTCACCCGCCTGGTGGTAGGCACCACCTATGGTGTGTGGGCGGCCGTGGTGCCGCTGACCATCGCCGCCACCCCCTTCTTTGCCCGGATTGCCGAGGTGAGCTTGCGCGAAGTGGACCACGGCCTGGTGGAAGCGGCGCAAGCCATGGGCTGCCGTCGCTGGCACATCGTCTGGCATGTGCTGCTGCCCGAGGCGCTCCCCGGCATCGTCGGGGGGTTCACCATTACCCTGGTGACCTTGATCAACTCGTCAGCCATGGCCGGGGCGATTGGCGCCGGTGGGCTGGGCGACATTGCCTACCGGTATGGGTACCAGCGCTTCGACAGCCAGATCATGCTGACCGTAATCGCCATGCTGGTGGCGTTGGTGGCGTTGATTCAACTGGGTGGGGATCGGCTGGCGAAGGGGTTGAACAAGCGGTGAGTTGTTAGGGGCCCTTTTCCTGCCGGTGCGGCGCCCCGGCAAGGCTGCTTCAATAGGCGGCGCGGTTCTTGTAGGAGCGGCCTAGCGTCGCGAATGGGATGCGAAGCAGCCCCAGGATCTCACAGGCGCCCCCATCACGCCCAATCTAGGTCTTGAGCCGGCACCGGCCGGCCGAACCAGTAACCCTGGCCCAGCTGGCACTGCTCCTGCAGCAGGAAGCTGGCCTGCTCTTGCTGCTCGATGCCCTCGGCATGCACTTGCATGCCCATGCTGCGGGCCAGGGCAATGATCACCCGCACGATCGCGATGTCGTCATCGTCATGAGGCAGGCCCGCGACAAAGCCCTGATCGATCTTCAGCTTCTGCACCGGCAAACGCTTGAGCCGCAGCAACGACGAATACCCCGTGCCAAAGTCGTCGATCGCCAGCGTCACACCCAGTTCACGCAGGCGATGCAGCTGCTCCAGCGCCACTTCGGGGTCTTCCATCACCGCACTCTCGGTGACTTCCAGCTCCAACATCGCCGGGGCCAGGCCGGTTTCGTGCAGCACTTCGGCCACCTGCCGATACAACGCGTGCTGGCCAAACAGACGGCTTGAGATATTCACCGCGACGAACGCCAGCTGCCGGCCTTCGCGCTGCCACTGCACCATCTGCAGGCAAGCCTGACGCAGCACCCAAGTGTCGATTTCGGCAATCAACCCGGTGCGCTCGGCGATCGGTATGAACTCGCTCGGCGGCACCAGGCCGCGCTGGGGGTGCGCCCAGCGCACCAGGGCCTCGACCCCTACCCGCTCGGCCGTGGCCAGGTCATGCACCGGCTGGAAGTACACCCGCAGTTCATCCTGCTCCAAGGCACGGCGCAGCTCGCCCGCGGTTTCTACCCGGTGCTGGGCGTGCGCGGTCAGCTCTTCGGTGTACAGCGCATAACAGGCGCGCCCGCTGCTCTTGGCCTTGAACAGTGCCGCGTCGGCATTGCGCAGCAGCTGCTCGGTACCCAGCGCATCGCTGGGGAACAGGCTGATGCCGACGCTGACACTGATGAACAGGCGATGGCCATCAAACACGAACGGCTCGCGCATACGCTCGATGATGCGTTGCGCCAGCTTGCCCGCCTGGCCGACTTGCTGGCAGTTCTCGGCCAGTACACCGAACTCGTCCCCCCCCAGCCGCGCCAGGGTCACCCCATTGCCCACCACCTCGCCCAGGCGCTCGCCCACCAGCTTGAGCAACTGATCGCCGATGGTGTGGCCAAGGCCGTCGTTGATGCTCTGGAAATGGTCCAGGTCGAGCAGCAGCAAACCGCAACCGCGTTTGTTGGCTTGCGCCGTCACCAGCGCCTGCTCGACGCGGTCGGTGAACAGCAGGCGGTTGGGCAGGCCGGTCAGCGGGTCGTGATGGGCCAGGTAGGCCAGTTCCTGCTCGGTATGCTTGATCGCACTGATGTCGCTGAAAACCGCCACGTAATGGCTCAGCTCGCCAGCGTCATCGCGTATGGCGCAGATCGTCTGCCATTGCGGGTAGATCTCGCCGCTTTTGCGGCGGTTCCAGATCTCGCCGCTCCATTCGCCCTTTTTGGCCAGGGTGGCAAAGATCTGCTGATAGAACGACGCGCCATGGCGGCCCGACTTGAATTTGTTCGGGCGCTGGCCAATGACCTCGTCCTGCTGGTAGCCGGTGATACGCATGAAGGCGCGGTTGACGTGCACGATCAGGCCTTGGCGGTCAGTCACCAGCACCCCTTCGAGGGTACTGTCGAACACCGCCGCCGCCATGCGCAGCCGCTCGCGGTCTTCGCAGCGCAGGCGCGCGCCAATGCCGATGAAATTGAGCAGCCGTGCCCGCGACACGAAAATCAGCACCGCGCTGAACAAGACCCAAATCACCACATTGATCTGCCGCCCCACCGTCAGTGCCAGCGGGTCGTCAGTCATACCATGCAGGAGCATCTCCGCCAGCACCAGCCAGAGGATCGACAGCACCACATAGAGCGCAGCCATGCGCAAGGCGTCGCGAACGGAAACAGACATGTCGGGTGGAATAGCCCATGAACGAAGAGCGCGCATTATAAAGGGTGAAACATGTCGTGACGTCCTATCTGAAAGGGTGACTGGTTTTATTTCCCTGCCAAGGGATAATCAGACCCTTCCCCTGTGTTCTCGAGGGTTTTAACACCTATGTGGTACAACGGCCTGCTCGACTTGTCGGCCTGGCAACTGGTCGGCATCACTTTGTTGATGACCCATGTGACCATCGTCAGCGTCACGGTTTACCTGCATCGCTACTCCGCGCACCGGGCTTTGGAGCTCAACGGCGCGCTCAAGCACTTCTTCCGTTTCTGGCTGTGGCTGACCACGGCGCAGAACACCCGCGAGTGGACCGCCGTCCACCGCAAGCACCACGCCAAGTGCGAAACCCCGGACGACCCGCACAGCCCGGTGCACAAGGGTTTGAGCACGGTCCTGCGCAAAGGCGCCGAGCTCTACCGCGAAGAGGCACGCAACCCCGAAACCCTGCGCATCTATGGCAAGAACTGCCCGGACGACTGGATCGAGCGCAACCTCTACTCGCGGTACAAGCTGGGCGGCATTGCCCTGCTGGCGGTGATCGACTTGCTGCTGTTCGGCACTATTGGCATCACCATCTGGGCGGTGCAGATGATGTGGATTCCGTTCTGGGCCGCTGGCGTGGTCAATGGCCTGGGCCATGCCGTCGGCTACCGCAATTTCGAATGCCGGGACGCCGCCACCAACCTGGTGCCGTGGGGCATCGTCATCGGTGGCGAAGAGCTGCACAACAACCACCACACCTACCCCAACTCGGCCAAGCTGTCGGTAAAACGCTGGGAATTCGACATGGGCTGGGCCTGGATACGCCTGTTCTGCTTCCTGCGCCTGGCCAAGGTGCAGCGTGTGGCGCCGATCGCCCACAGGGTCGAAGGCAAGGCCAACCTGGACATGGACACTGCCATGGCGATCCTTAACAACCGCTTCCAGATCATGGCCCAGTACCGCAAGCTGGTGATCGGCCCGCTGGTGCAGCAAGAGTTGGCCAAGGTCGACGCGTCGATGCGCCACCGTTTCCGCCGCGCCAAGCGCCTGCTGTCGCGGGAGACCAGCCTGTTGGAAGACCGCCACCACGTGCGCATCGAGACGCTGCTCGCGCATAGCCAGGCCCTCAAGGTCATTTACGAAAAACGCCTGGCCCTGCAGCAAATCTGGGCACGCACCAGCGCCAATGGCCACGACATGCTCGCGGCCATGAAGGACTGGGTGCACGAGGCCGAAGCCAGCGGCATCCATGCCCTGCACGACTTCGCCGCACAACTGAAAACCTACTCCCTGCGCCCAACCGGCGCCTGACCGCCGTTGATCGGCACGCCCTGCTGGCAGGGCGTGCCGCCTGGAACTTCCCCCCCTGCCCACCACTCCAACTCGGCACATCGCCCGCGTGGCGGGCCTGATGCTGCCCGCACGCTCACTTGTCGAGACTCGCTCGTGCACATGGCCAAGAACATTCCTACTTCCCTGCCCGGCCCCACACCTCCAGAAGCCGCCAAGACCTTGCTGGCCCTGCTGCACGCCCAAGGGGAAGTCGCCCGCCTGAGTGAACGCGAACAACTCTTCAGTTCATTGCTGGACAGCGTCAATGCCGTGCTCTGGGCCTTTGACTGGGAAGCCCGCCAGGTGCTCTACGTCAGCCCAGCGTACGAACGTATCTTTGGCCGCCCGATCAGCCTGGTGCTGGCCGACTACAACGAGTGGCGCGACAGCATCTACCCCGACGACCTGGAGTACGCCGAGCGCAGCCTGGCCCAAGTACTGCTCAAAGGCTCGGTGGAAGACCGCGAATACCGCATACTCAATGCCGAAGGCCAGGTGCGCTGGCTGAGTGACAAGTGCTACATCAACCAGCACCGCGAGGGCGAACAGCGGGTCATCGTTGTCGGTATCGCCGAAGACATCACCGAAAAGAAGCAACTCGAAGGCGAACTGCATCGCCTGGCCACCACCGACGTGCTGACCCAGAGCAGCAACCGCCGGCACTTCTTCGAATGTGCCCAGCAGGCCTTCGACAGCGCCCGCGAGGACGGCACGCCACTGGCCTTCCTGCTGCTGGACATCGACGATTTCAAGCAGATCAATGACAGCTACGGGCACCAGGAAGGCGACCAGGTGCTGCAGCGCATCGCCGACAGCGGTAAAGCCGTGCTACGCCGAGGGGACCAGTTTGGACGTATTGGTGGCGAGGAGTTTGCGGCCGTGTTCCCAGGCTGTAATGCACAAGTGGCCGAGCAGATCGCCGAGCGTTTGCAGCGAGAGATCCAACGGCTGAGCTTCAGCCACGACGAGCACATCTACGGGGTGACCGTGAGCCAGGGGCTGACGGCGTTGACGGATGAGGATGAGTCGCTGGACAGCCTGTTCGCCCGCGCCGATGCGGCGATGTATCGGGCCAAGCGGCAGGGGAAGAATCAGATTGTGCGGGGCTGAACTCAACACAGGCCATGCACGATTTGTAGGAGCGGCCTTGCGTCGCGAAAGGGGCGCGTAGCGGCCCCAGGCTTTCAGCTTCGCCGCCGATATTGCCGGGGCTGCTTCGCAGCCCTTTCGCGACGCAAGGCCGCTCCTACAAGAATCGCACGTGATGTCAGATGGAGGCTTCGTCCTGCGGCTTCTCCACTTTGCGCAACCGGCCCAGCTCCGCCAAGCCGAGCTTGAGCAGCCGCGCAGTCTTGTTACTGGCAACCTGCTCCAACCCATGCTCAGCCGGCAGCCGTGACAATTGCCCGGCCAGGTTCATCGCGAGGATCTCCCGCGAATACACGCCACCGCCCAGTTGGTAGATGGCCGCGATCAGTTCACGCAGTGCCAGTGGCAAGCGCCAGCGCGTGCGCAGCGCCGAACCGAATGCCGCGCCGTATTCATCGAGCGACTTGCGGACCGTGCCCTCGTCCAACTCACCACCGGCCAGGCGCCACTCTTGCAGGCAGCGCAGCACTGCCAGGTCGCCCAGGCAATGCAACAGCCCGGCGCAGTAACAACGCCCTTCATCCAGCTCCAACATACGCGCGAGGCTGCGGCCGTACTCAGCGCAGTGTAGCGAGAGGTTCCAGAAGTGCGCCGCGTGCTGCGCCAGCAAGGGATCGCTCAGCCGTGCGCTGCGTTTGAGGGTCATGCCCAGGATGAGGTTCATGCTCTGGGTGCTGCCAAGCTTGTTCAACGCCTGCAGCAACGTTTGCACGGGCGCGTCGCGGTGCAGGGCGGCGCTGTTGGCGGCGGCGATGAGCACTGCGGTAACCTGCGGGTCGTTGCGCACTTCCTCTTCAAGCACCTTGAGATTCAGGCCCTGAGGGTTCAGCGCGCGCTTGATCGCCACCTGCACATCGGCCAGCAGCGGCCCGCCATCGGCCGTTGCGCGGCGCTGCTCGAGGTAACCGGCCAGGCTGGCACCCGGCTGCAAAGGTGGCACCGGGCAGGCGATTTCTTCGCCAACGGCCAGCAGGAGTTCTTCCAGGCGCTTGCGCAGGTTGTCCAGGTTCAGTGGCTTACTCAGGTAAGCGGTGGGGTGCAGGGGCAACGCTTCGCGCACGCTGGCACTGTCGCTGCGGTTGCTCATGAGAATGAACGGCAACCCCGGGCCCTTAGCGCGAACCTTGCGCAGCAGGTCGAGGCCATCGACGCCGGCCAGCTCACGCGCAGCGATGATCAGGTCGGGCTTGCTCGACAGCGCGCTCAGCGCCTGCGAGCCGTCGGCGCAGACCTGCAGACGGGCGTCGCAACGCACGCTGAGCAGCATATCCTTGAGCATGTCACGCACCCACGGGTCGCCCTCGACAATCAGTACGCAAGGTGGGGTGGGGTCTACAGCGCTCATGGCCAACTCCTGAATATCCCTGACACGCAATCCGTCGCAGCTTCCAAGGCAAGTCCTGCGTCAACGATAGCGTCCATCACGTTTTCTGGGCACAAAAAAAACCCGCCGAGGCGGGTTTTTTCTGAAGCGTGTCACATTAGGCGAGTTCGGCGAAGCACTCTTCGATGATCGCCAGGCCTTTGTCCAGCAGTGCGTCTTCGGCGGTCAGCGGGACCAGAATACGCAGGACGTTGCCGTAGGTGCCGCAGGACAGCAGGATCAGACCCTTGTCACGTGCCTTGGCAACCACTTGGCCAACGGCAGCAGCATTCGGGGTGTGAGTGCCTTTCTCGAAGACTTCGACGGCAATCATCGAGCCCAGACCACGGATGTCACCGATGATTGGGTTCTTTTCCTGGATCTTGCGCAGGCCAGTCACCAGGTGCTCACCAACAGCCTTGCTGCGGTCCAGCAGTTTTTCTTCTTCGAACACTTCGATCACGGCCAGGGCCGCGGCGCAAGCGATCGGCGAACCGGCGTAGGTGCCACCCAGGCCGCCTGGTGCGATGGCGTCCATGTACTCGGCCTTGCCGCACACACCGGCCAGCGGGAAGCCGCCAGCGATGGATTTGGCGAAGGTGGTCAGGTCAGGCGCAACGCCCATCTGTTCCATGGCGAAGAAGGTGCCAGTACGGCCAGCGCCAGTCTGTACTTCGTCGGCGATCAGCAGGATGCCGTGCTGGTCGCACAGGGCGCGCAGGCGCTGCATCAGCTCTTTCGGCGCTGGCAGGAAGCCGCCTTCGCCTTGTACGGGCTCGAGGATGATCGCGGCGATGTCCTTAGGCTCGGCATCGTTCTTGAAGATGCGCTCGACCGAGGCGATGGCGTCGTCGACGCTCACACCGTGCAGTTCGTTCGGGAACAGTGCGCGGAAGATGCCGCCTGGCATCAGGCCCATGCCAGCGGAGTACGGCACGACCTTGCCGGTCAGGCCCAGGGTCATCATGGTACGGCCGTGGTAGGCGCCGGTGAAGGCGATCACGCCAGCGCGGCCAGTGGCGGCACGGGCAATCTTGACGGCGTTTTCAACGGCTTCGGAGCCGGTGGTGACCAGCAGGGTCTTCTTGTCGAAGTCGCCTGGGACCAGCTTGTTGATCTTTTCGCACAGCTCTACGTAGGGTTCGTAGGCCAGCACCTGGAAGCAGGTGTGGCTGACTTTGGTCAGCTGCTCTTGAACGGCTGCGACCACTTTCGGGTGCAGGTGGCCGGTGTTCAGTACTGCGATGCCGCCCGCGAAGTCGATCAGTTCGCGGCCTTCAACGTCGATCACCGTCGAGTTCTTCGCGGTGTCTACGAAGATCGGGTGGATTTGGCCGACGCCACGTGGGACGGCGGCTACACGGCGTTGCATCAAGGATTCGTTGGTCTTGCTCATAATGCCCTCATTGCGCCGATCAGAATGGCGCTTTTATTCGGGGGTGGCTGGGAGTGCTCGCGCACAGTATTCGTTGATCGACTGCCGTGAACGCCCTGGCCACCAGGTACTGCATGTAAAAAAGGCCAGCGAGACGTCGCTCTCGCGCCCCGCTGGCAGAGGTAAAGCCTTTTAACCGGTGATCAGACGCTGATGCACAGGTATTTGATTTCGAGGTAGTCCTCGATACCGTATTTGGAACCTTCGCGGCCCAGGCCCGAAGCCTTGATACCGCCAAACGGTGCGACTTCGTTGGAAATCAGGCCGGTGTTGATGCCAACCATGCCGTATTCCAGCGCTTCGGCAACACGGAACACACGGCTCATGTCACGGGCATAGAAGTACGAAGCCAGGCCGAACTCGGTGTCGTTGGACATGGCGATGACTTCGGCTTCGTCCTGGAAGCGGAACAGCGGCGCCAGTGGGCCGAAGGTCTCTTCCTTGGCGACAGCAGCGGTCTTCGGCACGTTGACCAGAATGGTCGGCTCGAAGAAGTTGCCTTCGATCAGCTTGCCACCGGCCAGCACCTTAGCGCCTTTGGCGACCGCGTCTTCGATGTGTTCCTGAACCTTGGCGACAGCCTTGCCGTCGATCAGCGGGCCAGTGGTGGTGCCGTCTTCCAGACCGTTACCGATCTTCAGCTTGGCCACTGCAGCAGCCAGCTTCTCGGCGAACGCGTCGTAGACGCCGTCCTGCACGTAGATACGGTTGGCGCAGACGCAGGTCTGGCCGTTGTTGCGGTACTTGGAGATGATCGCGCCTTCGACTGCCTTGTCCAGGTCAGCGTCGTCGAACACGATGAACGGCGCGTTGCCGCCCAGCTCCAGGGAAACCTTCTTGATGTCCTTGGCGCATTCTTGCATCAGCTGGCGACCGATTTCGGTCGAGCCGGTGAAGGACAGTTTGCGAACCAGGGAGTTGCCAGTCAGCTCGCCGCCGACTTCGCCAGCGCTGCCGGTGACGACGCTCAGCACACCAGCCGGGATGCCGGCACGGTGAGCCAGCTCGACCAGGGCCAGAGCGGAGTACGGGGTCTGCGAAGCAGGCTTGAGCACCATGGTGCAGCCAGCGGCCAGGGCCGGGCCGGCTTTACGGGTGATCATGGCCGCCGGGAAGTTCCACGGGGTGATGGCCGCGGTAACGCCGATTGGCTGCTTGATGACGATCAGGCGCTTGTCAGGCTGGTGGCCTGGGATGGTGTCACCGTAGACGCGCTTGGCTTCTTCGGCGAACCACTCGATGAACGAGGCGGCGTAGGCGATTTCGCCTTTGGCTTCGGCCAGTGGCTTGCCTTGCTCGGTGGTCATCAGGCGAGCCAGGTCGTCCTGGTTCTCGATCATCAGTTCGAACCAGCGACGCAGCTTGGCCGAACGCTCTTTGGCGGTCAGGGCGCGCCAGGCCGGCAGGGCCTTGTCGGCGGCTTCGATGGCGCGGCGGGTTTCCGCGGTGCCCATCTTAGGCACGGTACCGATGACTTCGCCGGTGGCCGGGTTGGTCACCTTGATGGTCTGGCCATTGTCCGCATCCAGCCACTCACCATTGATATAGGCTTGCTGGCGGAACAACTGAGCGTCTTTGAGCTGCATGTCGGCTTCCCGAATTGTTGATTGTTGAAAAGCGCCCAAAGCAGGGCATCGAGCGTTTGAAATCTCAAACGAATGCTAAGCGGCTGCTGGGGTGTAGGACAATAGGCTGTTCGAAAAAAAGAACGAATGGTTAAACAGCCTGGGGAAATTTCATGATTTTTTACACCGCAGCCGGCCTCTTCGCGGGCAAGCCCGCTCCCACAGAGTGCACATCCCTAGGAGATTGTGGAATCCTGTGGGAGCGGGCTTGCCCGCGAAGAGGCCGATACAGGTTAGACGATCGAGCGGGAAGAAATGTGAAGGGAGGACCGACGGCCCTCCCAGACGGGATGGATCAGAACGCCTTGCCCAGGTCTATCACCAGCGCCCGATACCCGACACTGCCCGGCTGCCTGCTGTGCACCT
Source organism: Pseudomonas kermanshahensis (assembly GCF_014269205.2). Taxonomy (NCBI): domain Bacteria; kingdom Pseudomonadati; phylum Pseudomonadota; class Gammaproteobacteria; order Pseudomonadales; family Pseudomonadaceae; genus Pseudomonas; species Pseudomonas kermanshahensis. The sequence continues at coordinate 53,750 of NZ_JABWRY020000003.1, read as the reverse complement.
TCAGTTCCACCAGCACCTCCTGCGTCCCGCGGCGCACCTCATTGAGCACGGTGGTAGTCAGCTTCTCTGGGGTGAGGAAATTCACCGAGGCCGAATAGATGAACTGGGTATCGGTCTCGGGCCGGTAGGCCACCACCGAGGTCACCGGGCTGTACCATTCGTCACCGCGCGCTTTGCCGTACTCCCACACCTGCTCGACCGTGCCTTTGGCCTCGTCGATCTTGTACTCCACCGCGCGGCTGTAGTTACCGGCCAGCTTGGTTGGGGCAAAATCGCGCCCCCAGCCGTTGTCGAACACGGTCAACGTGCCTTTGCCCGTGAGCCAGGCGGTGTGCTGGGTCCAGGACCAATCGAAGCCTTCGCTCTGCACCGGCGTCAGCACCTTGTCCTGCAAGCGCTGCGGCCACCCCTGCGGCGAGGCGAGAATCCACTTCACGGCTTTGTCACGGCCGATCTTCACCACGCCTTGATGGCGTGCTGAAACGATGATGCTGTCGTCATCTGCGTCGTAGTCGATGGCATTGACGTGCGCCCAGTTGCGCCCGGTGCCAACGCCTGGGGTGTCACCGAACGGCAGGTCGCCTTCGGCCAGTTCGTTGGCCAGCCGGTCTTCGTGCTTTTGCACGCCGTCGGGCAACTGGATCGCCGCCTTGCCAAGGGTTTCCAGCAGGTCGCCGCGGTACGGGTCGAGGATCTGGTTCAGGTCCCAGAAGTCCAACACATCACCCGCTTCGCTCACCTCGATGATGTGGTCACGGATCGAGCGCACGCGCTTGCCGTCTGGCCGGCGATAGTCGCTGGTACCGACCCGCAACAGGTAAGTGCCGTTGGCGGTCTCACGGATTTCGTGGGAGAAGTCGGCAAACTTGTCCGGCAGGCTGCGTTGCCAGATGCGCCGGCCAAGCAGGTCGTATTTGGAGTAAGTCTGGCCCTGGCCCCAGATCAGCTTGCCGTCACGGGTCTGCTGGAAGCCCATGGTGCCGCCCAGGCCGTCCCGGCGGTTGGAATCGTGAATCTGCTCGATATCCAGGTACCAGCGCACGTCGCCATTACTGTCGGCGATCCAGTTGTTGCCCACTTGGTCCCACTCGGCTGCACCGCCTAGGGCATTCCACTTGAAGGCGCGGCCGCCCGGGATATCCCCCTGCAGGTGGTTGAACAGGTAAAGACGGTTTTCGAAGCCGGGCGCTACCTTGATGGGTTCGACCTCTGGCAACGCCGCAGTCTGCTTCGCCACCACCGGCAGGCGCACTGCCGGCGCATAGACCTGATAACGCTCGCGGATGCGCTCGCCATCGAGTTTGTAGGTCACTTCAACCTGGTTGACGTAGTCGGGGTACAACCCGAACACCGGGATGCCGCCATAGGTCCACAGCGAGCGGTCCGACACCTCGTAGGCGATGTCTACGCCCCGCTCGCCGCGGCCCAGCACGCGCACATGGGCCGCACTCAGCGTACGCCCGCCATCGCGGATGATGGCCGTCAGCGGTGCCAGGCGGTACGGGTTGACCACCACGTCACCCAACAGCGCCTCATCAGGCCCGGGGACCTTGGCTGTGAGGCAGGCGCCTTCAGGCAATGCAGGGGTTTCGGTTTTAGCATTCATGGCAAAGCTCCTTGTGCTCAGAAGTCGTAACGGGCGGTAGCGCCGAAGGTGCGAGGGGTGCCGAGTACCCCGGCATAGCCACCGTTGGCGGAGTTCCACAGGCTGGTGAAGTAGGTTTTGTCGCCGGCGTTTTTCACCCACAGCGACAGGTCGAGCACGCCGTCGCCCTGGTCCAGGCGTACGCCGGTGGAGAGGTTGACCAGCGCATAGCTGGGGATCTGGCCGAAATCAGAGTCGTCGATGGTGCCCACCGCCTTGGAACGGAAGGCGTAGCTGGCGGTGACGTAGGGCTCGACGCGCTCGGCCAGCTGCCACTTGTACTGGGCGTTGAGGTTGGCGATGTACTTGGAGGCGCCGACCACCTGATGGCCCGACAGGTCGCAGGTGGCGGTGGCATTGGCCAGGCTGACTTCGGGCGGGCATGGCGCATCGTCGTACTCGGTGTAGCGCACGTCGTTCCACGAGCCGTTGAAGTTGACCGTGAGGCCGCGCACCGGCAATGCCGTGGCCTCGAACTCCAGGCCACGCGAACGCACACGCCCCGCGTTGGCCAGGTACTGCACGCGGTTGGCCTCGTCATACACGTTGGCCTGGTAGCCATGCACTTCGGCCCAGAACAGGTTGGCGTTGAGCTGCAGGCGATCATCCAGCAGCGTGCTCTTGACCCCTATTTCGGCGTTGTTGACCCGCTCGGTGCCGACCAGCAGCGAGTCCGTGCCCAAGCGCGGCGCGGCGCCGACGGTAAGGTTGATACCCCCGGATTTCTCGCCATGGGTCAGGGTGGCGTAACCCAGTACCTGGTCGTTGAAGCGGTAACTCAGGCCCAGCAGGCCAGAGGGGCTGAAGCTGTACTGGTTGAGATCCCCCGAGTCGTAGGCCCCCACCCGGCCCTGGCGCGCCGCCGCTGCGGCGCCGGTGACCGCCGCGCCACCCGTGGGCGCATCACGGGTCACCCAGGCGCTTTTCTCCTCGTAAGTGCCGCGCACACCGGCGGTGAAGTCCAGGCGGTCGGTAAGGTGCCAGGTGCCCTGGGCGAACAGCGCATAGCTGTCGGTGTCGATGTGGCCATCACCGAGGGTGTTGACGTTGTTCAGGGCGCCCGCCGGGGTGATGTTCCAGATGTCTGCCTGAGGGCCGTAATAGGTGAAGGACTTATTGTCCAGGTCCTGCTTGAAGTAGTACGCGCCCAGCACGTAGTCGAAGGCGCCACCGGTCGGCGAAGCCAGGCGAATCTCCTGCGAATACTGCTTGTCGCGCACCGACACACCAGCGCTGTAGAACACCGGCACGTTGAGGCCATCGTCGTTGCGCGGGGTAAAGTCCCACCAACGGTAGGCGGTGATCGAGGTGAGGGTGAAGTCGTTGGGCAAGGTCCAGTTGGCCTCGACCGAAGTGCCACCCTGGAACACCGTCACCTGCTGATCGGCATCGAAATTGACCTTGCGGTCCTTGCCCGACACCAGCGTCGCGCCGGCCTGCGCTGCCAGGCTCTCGTAGCGGTTGACGCCGTTGATGGTCGGGCCGGTGCTGTACAAGCTGAGGATGCCGTTGTTGGAATCTTCTTCGTTGTACTCGCCGATCCAGCGCAGGTTGAAGGTTTCGCTGGGCTTGAACAGCAATTGGGTACGAAAGCCCTGGCGCTTGCCGCCGTTGAGGTCGTCACCGTTGTGGATGTTCTTCACGTAGCCATCGTCTTCGGTGCGGTAGGCACTGATGCGCCCGGCCAGGGTGTCGCTGATCGGCCCGGAGAAGCTGCCCTGGGTCTGCAGGTAGCCATCTTCGCCAATCGACTGCTGAACGCTGCCCTCGCGGTGGAAGGTCGGCTTGCGCGTGGTGATGTTGAGCACACCGGCGGTGGTGTTCTTGCCGAACAGCGTGCCTTGCGGGCCGCGCAGCACCTCCAGTTGCTCGACATCTAGCAGGTCGAACACGGCCATGCCGGGGCGACCGAGGTAGACGTTGTCCAGGTAGATGCCGACGCTGCCTTCCAGGCCATCACTGGCCGGGTTGTTGCCCAGGCCACGGATCGAGATGCTCGATTGACGGGCATGCACATAGGCGACGTTGGTGCTGGGCACCAGTTGTTGCAGGTCCTGCACGCGGTAGATGCGCTGGGTTTCCAGGGTTTCGCTGTTCAGCACGCTGATCGGCGTGGGCACGCTCTGTGCGGTTTCTTCGCGACGGCGGGCGTTGACGGTAACGGTGCCAAGCTTGGCCTCCTGCTCCACGGCAGGTGCGGTGCTGATAGGCGCTTCGGCAAAGCTGCCAGTGGATGCCGCCAGCAACACGCCAGCGGCCAAGGGTTGCAGGGTGAACCGCGATGCGCGCGCAGGCCAACGGGAAACTCGGGACATGCTGATGCTCCTTGAGGCATGGGCCCTGAGCGAGCATTTCCGTTGGCGGAACCGAATCGCGGTCAGTCGGGCTTATATTCTTTTAAGTGATATAAATATTTGTAATTCATATTTAGTGGAATAAGTAACAGCCTTTATAAGGGGACTCACCCTTATCAGCAATTGCATTTGACCGAAGGTTTTAATGTAGAAAATGCATATCGATCTCCGTCAGCTGCGCCATTACATTGCCCTGGTCGAGCACCGCAGTTTCGTGGCCGCAGCCGCTGCGGTGAACCTGTCGCAATCGGCCTTCAGCCGCAGCATCCAGACCCTCGAGCACAACATCGGCTGCCGCCTGGTGGACCGCGCCAGCAAAGAGCTGGCCCCCACCCGCCAGGGTTTGCTGGTGTTGGAGCATTCACGGCGGCTGGTGCACGGGGCGCACAACCTGGTCAATGAAATTCACCAGTTCAACGGCGCCACCACCGGCGTGGTGCGCTTCGGCTCCGGCCCTGCGCCAGCGGGGGGCTTGGTGCCGCGGGCAGTGGCGCGCTTCGTCGCCGAATACCCAGCGGCGCGCACGTGTTTTCAGGTGGATAACTGGCAGGCGTTGAACCGCAAGCTGATCGCCGAAGAGATCGAGTTTTTCGTCGCTGACACGCGCCAGTTCGAGTCAGACCCGGATTACCGCGTGCACAAGCTGGCCCCACAGCGCTGGCACTTCTGCTGCCGCGCTGGGCACCCGCTGACCACGCGGCAAGCAGTGCAGGCGCGGGACCTGTTCGAGTACCCACTGGCCACCACCTTTCGCCCGCCGAACATCCGCAAGGTCCTCAGCGACCTCAGCGGGCGGCAGGATTTTCTGCCCACGGTGGAATGCGAACATGGCTATGCGTTGCTGAATGTGGTGATGCATTCGGACACCATCGGCATTGCCTGCAATGCCAACCTACGGCCGTATCAACGTGACGGGGGGCTGGTGGCGCTGAAGCTTTCGGACTTGGCGCCGGAGCACGAAGAAGCGTTTTATACCCGCTATGGGGTGGTGAGCCGGGTGGGGTATGGGTTGTCGCCGTTGGCGCAGGGGTTGGTCAGGCAGTTGATTGCCTGTGATACCGACCTATGAACAACCCTATCGCCCGCTGTGTGTAGGAGCAGCCTTGTGCTGCGAAGAGGCCGGCGCATGCCAAACGTAATGAGCATGGCAACACCGGCCTCTTCGCAGCACAAGGCTGCTCCCACAGGCTGGGCAGTACTTAGCCTTTACGGGTTGTGCGGCTCAGTTGCCCATCCACCCCCACCGGCACCTCACCCGCCAACGTCACCCGCCGAACCACACGCGGCTGGGTGCCATAGTCATCCACCGCGTAATGCTGCGTCGCGCGGTTATCCCAGATCGCCACATCCCCCGCTTGCCAGCGCCAGCGCACGGTGTTTTCCAAACGCGTGACATGCCCCTGCAGCACGGCGAACAGGTGCTGCGAATCGGCCAGCGAATAACCCTTGATGCGCTTCACGAAGTGCCCCAACTGCAGCGCCCGCTCACCGCTGACCGGGTGCACGCGCACGACCGGATGCTCGGTCTCGTACACCGTCGAGGTGAACACCTGGCGATAACGCTCCAGCTTGGCCGGGTCGACGTCAGGCTTGAGGGACGCGTAGTCGTATTCGTTGCTGTGCACCGCCCACAACTTGTCGGCCAGCTCGCGCAGTGGCTCGGGCAGCTCCTGGTACGCCGCTGCGGTATTGGCCCACACGGTATCCCCACCAGACGCCGGCGCCACCACGCTGCGCAGGATGGAGGCCTTGGGGTAGGCATCGACGAAAGTCACGTCGGTGTGCCAGGAGTTGGCCCGCTGGCCTTCGGCACCATCAAGCTGCAGCAGGTAGCTGGTGCCATCGACCACCGGCACGGTGGGGTGGGCGACCGGCTCGCCCAGCAACTTGGCGAAGCCTTCCTGGCTCTGGTCGTCCAGGTGGGTCTGGCCACGGAAGAAGATCACTTTGTGCTCGACCAAGGCCGCCTGTATGGCATCGATCGTGGCGGCATCCAGGTCGGCAGAAAGTTTCAACCCGCGGATCTCGGCGCCGATACGGCCGGCAACCGGATGGATGTCGAGTTCAAGGGCGAGTGGCGCGGTGGCCAGGGCGGCATTGCTCATGGTCGTGGTCCTTACGGTTATTGTCGGTTCAAAGGGTTAGCGGGCGGCCTGAACGGCCTGTTGCTGTTGCAGTGCGGCGTCGAGAAAGCGTGGTTCAACCCAGTCGGCAACTTGGAAGCCACGGCGGATCAGGCGCTCTTTGGCGGCCAGGTCGACGCCCTGCTGCAGTTGGGCCAGAAAATCAGCGTCCAGGCGTGGGTCGAAGTAATGCGCGAGGTTTTCCTTCGCCAAGTCATCGCTGAGGATGCTGCGCGGCCAGCTGGCGTTGTTTGCCACCAGGTCGACATAGGCGTCGCGGTTGTGTTCGTCACGCAGCCACGCGGTAGCCTGCTCCTGGGCATTGACCAGGCGCTGCACCAGGTCTGGGTGCTGGCGGATGAATTCGCCGGTGCCCAGCAAGACCGCTTGGGTGCTGCCGGCGCCTTGCAGGTCGCGGGAGTTGACGGGCAGTTCGACCAGCCCGCGTTCACGCAGCGACAGCAGGTTCGACAGGCCCCAGGTGGCATCGATCTGCTTGGCGGCGATTGCGGCGTTGGCAGCGTTGAAGTCGAGGTTGATCACCTTCAGGTCACGCTCGGACAGCCCCTGGCTGGCCAGCGCGCTGGCGAACGACAGCTGGTTGGCAGTGCCGCGGAACACCGCCACACGCTTGCCCTTGAGGTCGTGCAGGGTCTTGATGCCGGACCCCGGCACCACCCCCAGGTAGCTTTTCACCCCCCGCACGCCGGCCGACAGCACGCGGGTATCCAAGCCATTGGCCTTGCCGACGATCGCAGCCAGGTCCCCCAGGTAGGCAAAGTCGGCTTTTCCATTGGCCAGGGCCTCGTTCACCACCGGCCCTGCGCCCTTGAAGAAGTGCCAATCGATGCGGATGCCGTCCTTGGCAAATTCTTTCTCCAGCAATTGCTGGTCGCGCAGCACATCGACCACGCCCCCGGCGCTGTGTTTGCTGCCAGCGCTCAAGTCCGGCACGGCGATGCGGATGCTCTCTGGCTTGGCTGACTCGGCAGCGTGGGCGTTGAGGGTGAAGACCAGCCCAAGGGCGGTGATCAGGTGGCGTAGTGGGGTTTTCATGGCAAGGCTCCTTGGCAGGCTGCCACCGACGAAGGCCGGCGCTTTGGCCAGAAGCTAGGCAGGTCTGGTTAGAACCTCCAAAGATCAAAACTTCATTTTTTAGTAACCAGAAGGCATAAATCAGGCGTTATGCGGGCCTGCGGGGGGCTTGCGGGGAACGCATGGAAAATATGAGGAAAACGCAACGGTAAGGGGTTTGCGCATGCAAGGGTTGCATGCTCTTATCTCTTGAAATGCGCACTTATGAATTTTTAATTCCATTAGTGCATAAGATAACAACGCTTCGTTCGAGAGATGCCGATGAATGGAATTCTGAACAGGAGTTGGGGGTGGCTTCGGGGGCCGCTTCGCGGCCCTTTCGCGACGCAAGGCCGCTCCTACCAGAGGGCTGCGTACCTTTCTTGGGTATTGCCGCTGTTGATCGCGGTGTTGTGGGTGGTCGCCAGCCGGCAACACTGGATGAGCGAGCAGATTCTGCCGGCACCTTCGCGGGTATGGGAGAGCGCGCTGGAGTTTGGCTCCGGGGAGCTTTGGGGGCACCTGTGGATAAGTGTGCAGCGGCTGTTCTGGGGCTTGGCGGTCGGGATTGTCAGCGGGTTGCTGCTGGGCACCTGGCTGGGGTCGTCGCGGCGGGCACAGACGCTGGTGCTGCCCACCTTCGTCGCGCTGGCGCAAATTCCCACCCTGGCCTGGATTCCGCTGTTCATGCTGTTTTTCGGCATCGGCGAGTTGCTGAAGCTGGTGGTGCTGGTCAAAGCCGTGGTGGTGCCGGTCACCCTGCACACCCTGGTCGGCGTGCGCGATGCCCAACCCAAGCTGCGTGAAGCTGCAGCGGCGTTGCGTTTGCCACGTCACCTGTTGTTCCTGCGGCTGCTGTTGCCCGCCGCCCTGCCCGCCTTCCTCACGGGCGTACGCCTGGCCCTGGCTACCGGCTGGACGTCGTTGCTGGCCGTGGAGCTGCTGGCCTCCAGCGAGGGCATCGGCTACCTGATGGTGTGGGGCCGGCAGTTGTTCATGCTCGACCTGGTGCTGCTCTGCATCCTGGTGATCGGCCTGGTTGGGGCGCTCATGGAGCAAGGCTTCTCGCGCCTGGAGAAACGCCTGCTGTTCTGGCCGCAACCCGCAACCGGCGAGCAGCAGCGCGGCCCGATCCCAAAAGGTTGGCAAAGCCTACTGCTGCCGATTGCACTGCTGGCGCTGTGGCAGGCCACCAGCACCGTGGGCTGGGTTGACCAGAACATCCTCACGTCACCGCTGGGCGTGCTGCACACCCTGTTCAGCGGGCTGGCGGACGGCACGCTGCCACAGGCGTTGCTGCTGAGCCTGCAACGCACCTTGACCGGCCTGGTGCTGGGCGGTGGCGCGGGTTTGCTGGTTGGCCTGCTGCTGGGGCTTTCGCACCGCGCCGAGCGCGTGTTCGGCCCGAGCCTGACGGCCGTGCGCCAAGTGGCGCTGTTTGCCTGGGTGCCACTGCTTACGGCCTGGTTCGGCCTGGGCGAAGGCGCCAAGACTGTGTTCGTGGCCCTGGCGGCGTTCTTCCCGTTGCTGATCGCCACCCAGCGCGGTATCGCCGGGCTGTCGCCTCAACTGGGCGAGGCCGCCCGCACCTTGCGCCTGAGCCTGTGACAACGCTTGCGCCGGTTGGTGCTGCCCGGCGCTGCCCCGGCGATTTTCGCTGGCCTGCGCCTGTCGCTGATCTATGCCTGGCTGGGCACCATCGGCGCCGAATACTTCATGCCTTCTGACGGCGGCATCGCCAGCCTGATGATCGGCGCCCAACAGCTGTTCCGCATGGACCAGGTGATGGCCGCCATGGTCCTGATCGGCCTGGTCGGCGCCCTGCTCGGCACCCTCGGACAACGCCTCGAATCGCGCGCCACGCGCTGGAGAACCGCATGAACGCCTTCAACACCTCGCACCTGCCTGCGGCCAATCAACCCGACGTTACCCCGCCATTGGTCAGCTTCGAGGGGGTCGGTAAGGTATTCCGCGTCGATGGCCAACCGTTGGAGGCCATTCACGATTTCAACCTGTCGATCAACGAAGGCGAATTCATCGCCATCGTCGGTGCGTCCGGCTGTGGCAAATCCACCCTGCTGCGCCTGCTGGTGGGGCTCGACACCGACTACAGCGGCAGCATCCGCGTCGACGGGCGCGCGGTCAGTGGCATCGGTGGCGAACGCGGCATCGTGTTTCAGGAACACCGCCTGTTCCCCTGGCTGACGGTGGAGCAGAACATCGCCCTAGGGCTGGTCAACGAACAGCTGACCCAGGGTGAGCGCGCCCGGCGCGTGCATGAATTTGTGCTGCTGGTCGGCCTTAGCGGGTTCGAGTCGGCTTACCCGCACCAGCTTTCCGGCGGCATGGCCCAGCGCGTGGCAATCGCCCGCGGGCTGGTGGCCAGCCCACGGATCCTGTTGCTTGACGAGCCCTTCGGCGCGCTCGATGCGCTGACCCGCCAGCAACTGCAGGATGAGCTGCTAGCCATTCGGGAACGAGCCGGCATCACCACCCTGCTGGTGACCCACGACGCCGAAGAGGCCACCTACCTGGCCGACCGGGTGGTCGTGCTGGAACCGCGCCCGGGGCGGATCAAGTCGGTGGTCGAAATCGACCTGCCACACCCGCGCCTGCGCACAGGCGTGGCGCTGCATGGGCTGCGCGAGAAGGTGCTGCACCAGATCACCGGTGCCGGCAGTTACCTGCCACCCGTGGTTCGCCGGGTAGAAGGGCTGCGGCCCGAGCTGATCGCACTCTGATGGCCGGTAGGAGCAGCCTTGTGCTGCGAAGAGGCCGGCGATAACAGCACACGTCTGCGTTGCTGCCACTGGCCTCTTCGCAGCACAAGGCTGCTCCTACAGGCGTTATGCCCAAAGCGCGGGTAAAAACAGCTACAGATCAAGGCGATGGACGCAACCGAAACAGATGGGTATCATGCGTGCGCGTTGCACTCGTAGCTCAGCTGGATAGAGTACTGCCCTCCGAAGGCAGGGGTCGTGGGTTCGAATCCCGCCGAGTGCGCCATCTTCGAAAGCCCTGGGATTATTCCCGGGGCTTTTTCGTTTGTGCGACATGTCGCGTTTCTGGTACTCCCGTACTGCAGAGCATTGGTGTTAGCGTGGGCACCTTCCCGTTTTTCGAACGGGTACCCCCAACAATGACTCGCGAAGGAATGCGCGCGCCCATGTACCTGAAAAAACTCACTGCTACTTCATTGCTGCTGGCCAGCATCGGCCTGTTCAGCGTACCGGCCCAGGCCAACCTCTCCCAGCAACAATCCGCGGCCATCATCAAGGCCTACGACGGCACAGAACTGGCGGACTTCAAACAGTTCATCGGCAAGCTCAACGGCAGCGACCTGGCCAAGGCCGACAACCTCGGGGAGACGCTGAGCGCGTACCTGGCCAACAAGCCGCTGGCCGACGAGCAGCAGAACGAAATCAACCGCCTGCTGGGCCTGTATACCCGCATCAAGTACGGCAAGGCCGCCACCGAGACCCTGCGCGAACTGGTGGCCATCCCCACCTTCAGCGTCGATGGCGTACCGCAGCACGAGAACCCCGAGTTCCTGAAGATCGCGGACAAGATCAAAGCCCTGGCCGAAGGCTTTGGCCTGACGTTCCGCAATATCGACAACCGGGTCTACGAGATCACCCTGGGCGAAGGCAAAGAAGTGGTCGGCATCCATGCCCACGCCGATGTGGTGCCGGTCAACCCGGACAACTGGAAGCTGGACGATGGCACTCGCCTCGACCCTTTCAAGGTCACGCTGGTGGGTGACCGCATGTATGGCCGCGGCACCGAAGACGACAAGAACGGCATCGTCGTGGCGCTGTATGCGCTGAAAGTGGCCAAGGACGAGAAGCTGCCGCTGGCCCGGCAACTCAAACTGCTGGTGGACACCACCGAAGAAACCAGCGGTGACGCGATCCCTTACTACTTCGAGCGCAACCCGACGCCCGACTACAACCTGGCGCTGGATGGCGGCTACCCGGTGGTCATCGCCGAGAAAGGCTACGGCACGGTCATGGCCACCTTCGCCAAGCGCGCCGCCACCGGCAAGGGCGCCGAAATCACCCACCTCACCGGCGGCCTGGCCACCAACCAGATCCCGACGACGTCGGTCGCCACCCTGGCCAGCGACAAGCCTGCCGAGCTGGCAGCCAGCCTGAACAAGGCCGGTGCCGCGTATGTGAAGGGCAACGGCGGTGATTTCAGCATCGATGCCAAGGTGGTTGGCAAGGACGTGCAGCTCACCGTGAAAGGCGTCTCGGCCCACTCCTCGGAGCCAGAGTCTGGGGTCAACCCGGTGGCGCGCATGCTGGTGTTCATCGATGGCCTGGGCAAGCAGGTGCCACTCAAGCACAACCAGTTCACCGACGCCGCCCGTTATGCCAACGACAACTGGGGCCTGGACTACCTGGGCAAAAAGCTCGGCGTGGGCTTTGAAGACGCGTTCATGGGGCCCCTGACCGCCTCTCCGACCTTTGTCGGCGTGGACGACAAGGGGCTGAAACTGGCGGTCAACCTGCGTATCCCGAAGGGCAAGGAAATTGCCGTGATCAAGGATGACCTGGCGACCAAGCTGGATAAATGGAAGAGCACCAGCCACGTCCCGGTGGCCTTCGACTACAGCCTCGACGCGCCGATGTACCGCAACCCGGAGGGCGAGTGGGTCAAGGCCCTGCTTGCCGTGGCCAGCGAGAACCTGGGCATGAAGCACGAGTTTGGCACCTCGGCGGGGGCTACCTCGGTGCATGACTTGCCCAACGGCGTGCAGTTCGGCCTGGCCATGCCTGACGTGAAATACACCGGGCACAACGACAACGAGTTCAAGACCGTGGAGCAGTTCATGCTGGATCTGCAGGTGGTGAGCGAGATGGTCGCGCGCATCGGGCAGATGCCGAAGCTGTAGCGCAGTCACCTGTAGGCGCAGCCTTGTGCTGCGAAGAGGCCGGTGACAACAGCGCAGATCTACTGTGTTGTCACCGGCCTCTTCGCAGCACAAGGCTGCTCCTACAAGGGTGCGTATTACCCGGAAGGCCGGGTTACCGAAGGTCGGTACTCAGGCTAGGCGTGCCAAAGCCTTCCAACGTTGCGTTGGAGGCATTCAGGTATTGCGCCCAGAAGTCGTTCAGCGCATCCATGGTCTTGCCAGAGCGGTAGGCATGCTTCACCGCGTCGGTGACCAGCCCAGCGCCAGACACATACACCCGGGCGCCTTGCAGGTCGGCGTACAGCCCCTTGCTCTGCGCAAGCTTCAGTTCGTTGCCAACGTTCAGTTGCTTGATCTGGTTGGCCGCGTAGAAGCTGGTGTAGTCGGAATGCTCGAGCATGTCCGAAATCAGGTACACCACCCGCTCCTGGATACCCTGCTCTTTGCCCATGTCTTCACCGACACGGCGCAGGGTGTTCATGATTTCGCTCTTGGGGATGTCCTGACGCGCCCCGCGCAGGCCCTTCACGAACAGCCCGCCGAAACCGGTCTGAAACGCCTTTTTCTGGGTCGCCAGGCACTGGTCCAGGCCACGCAGCTTGCGCATGTTCACATCGTCGCGAACCTCGCCCTGCAACGGCGTGTCCAGCTCGCCGGCATACACCAGGCGCTGATATTCACCCGGCAGGAACGCCGAGAAGGTATAGAGCCTGACGCGATCGCCCGGCTGCACGAACCGGTCGATCTGGCCCCAGGCGCTGCGCTGCAGGTCTTCTGGCATCGGGATGGTCTGATCGATGATCACCACCAGCTCGCGGCCGGAACCTGCAGGCTTGATGTCTGCCAGGCCATTGCGCGTGTAGCAGCTCTGCAGGTCGTTGCGTTCCGCGGCCAGCGCTGCACACGGCAGCGCCAGCGCCAGGATCAGGGCCTTGGCAAGCCTCATGACAGCATGCCCTCCTTCTTCGCCGGGAACAGGCCAAGCGCCTTGAGTGCTTGCTGTTGCTCGCGGATGTCGCGCAGTTGCGCCTCGCTGACATTCAGCGCACGGCTGGCGGCGGCCAGGCTTTCTTCCGGCAGGCCAGTCACATCGTGGAACTCGGAGGCCTTGATAGCGACCGGCTCGGCCACTGCAGCAGCAGGGGCAACAGGGGCTACGGCAGGCTGGGGCTCGACCGGCGTCGCGGCGACAGCGACGGCTACAGCCGCGGTTGCTGGTGTAACGGTTTCAATCGGCCGCGCTGGCTTCTCTGGCTGCTCCGATACCTTGTCAGCCTTGTGTTCGACGAAGCTCAAGAAATTGCGGCGGGCGGTGTTTTCCCCGTCCAGTGCCGTCAGCACATTGGCATCGGTGTGATCACGGCTGGACAACAAGGTCTGCAAGCGGCGCAGCTTGTCATCGGCATGGCTGGCGATGGCCGAACGCTTCTGGTCCATCGCATCGAGCATTTCTTCGGAGGTGGCGTACTTGTGCGTACGCTGCCAGGCGGTGTGCGAGTGCGTACCGGCGAAGAAGTAGCGGCTGGCCAACCACAGGCTGATGCCTTGGATCGCCACGTAGATCAGCGACAGCATCACGTAGGTCGTCAGGCTGGCCTTGCGGATCGCCTGCATCTTGTCGTCGATGGTGGCGTTATCCGCTTCATCGTTGATGGCCTGGGATTCTGCTGGCAGGTCGAACGGCGAGCCCGCGGTGCTGCTTTGCGTGGACGCTTCGGCACGCATGCCGTTGACCATCTCGGTCTCGATGCTGTCCAGGGTGGCCGAACGGATGAGGAAGGCACCAATGGCCATGGCCACCACGAACGCACCGCAGGTGATCAACCAGAAGAACTTGCGCGTGACGTTGGCGTTCACGTCCTTCACACGGGCCAGCAACTGCTCGTAGTCAGGCTTGTCCGAGTCGCTGAAGGAGTCTTCCAGGTTGATGGCTTTGTTGGCTTTCAGCGAGCGCGAGCGCTTGGAAGGCTCTTCACCCTGCCACCAATGGCGGGCGCGGGCGACCAGGCTGTTGTGGTGCACCGCGTGCCCGGCAGCCTCGGCCAGAAACGCCGACGCAACGGCCAGCAGAATCGCCACGAATGCTGTCAACCAATGACGGTCATTCGTCGACGCGTCCATGTTCACCCAGCCGGCGACCACATAGGCAAACCCCATGGCCTCGATCACCACCAGCAACAGGACAACCGCCAACACCCACCACGGCCGCGCAGAACGCCCGGCCTCACCGGCCTTGGACAGGTAGTCCAGGTAGGCACTGTAGGCGTTCGCGTCCTTGGCGTAGAGCTTGAACTTCTTGTTGTACACGTTCGACAGGGTGACTTCGTGGTTGATCCAGCCTTCAGCGTCGACCGAAGCCGGCTTGCGCGACAGGCGCGCGACCGTACCGATCAAGGGGAAGCTGTGCCAGACACGGGTCAGGAAGTAGGAAACCTCTTCCCAATAGTTACGCACGATCACCGCAGTGATCAGCAACGAAAGCAGGCCGGCAGAGAGCAACTGATTGGCGAGAATCAGTGATTTAAGTGCCGCGAGCGAAAAGTCTTCCATTCAGGACGTCCTTGACTGGGGTTATTTGGTAGCCGGGATCGGCTTGTAGGAAGCGACGAACGCGTCACTGCCGGCGGCATAGAACAAGGCACCTTGGCTGACCTCGGCGTTGCCTTTGCTGAACACGATGTCCATGCACGAAATCGATGCCTGGGCATCGCTGGCGAAGACCCGGTAGAGCACTTCGCTTTCGCCTTCATAGGTGTTGGCCACGGCCTTCATGGTGCGTGGTTTGTGCTGCGTAGGCTGTTTGTAGTCTTCGACCAACTGCAGAATCGGCTGGCGGTCGACCATGGCGTTCTCACGCAAGATCGATACCGGCGACACGGTCACCAGGTGCCCGTTGACCAGGTTGGCCCAGACCCGGTTGTTGTAACCCGGCAGGTAGTCCTTGGTGGCGCGGCGCTGCAAAGGTTGGTCGTTGACCATGCTCAGCACTTCGCCGGCATTGCGTGGGCGGTCGGCCTCGCAGCTGGACATCGGCATCTGCGCGGCGTAGGCGCTGCTGATCAGCGTGAAGCCACTCTGTTTCGGCTTGATATTCTGCGCCATGGTCCAGCTGTAGTTGGCCACGGGGGTACCGGCGAAATCGACCTGCGGACGCACAGCTGCAACAGCCTTCGCGGTGCTGGTGCTGGTGGTACTGGTGGTTGCGCTGGCGGTACTGCTGGCCGTGGCCGGCGTGCGCTGTGCCGTGGTCGGCTTGCTTGCGGCAGGCTTGCTGCTCGCGTGTGCGGTAGTGGTCGCCTGCCGAGGCTTGGCAGCGGTCGAGGTGCCGTAGTGCAGGTAGCGGGTGTTACCCGCTTCTGCCTGGGCGCGCATTACCAGGGCCTGTTCGTTGGCCAGCTCGACGATTTCCACACGGCGGTTCTGGCCACGCAGCAACGGGTCGCTGTTATCGGCAATCGGGCGCGATGCCCCGGCGCCTTGGTAATAGATGGCACTGGCCGGGATGCCGGCCTGCAGCATGACCTTGCCCACGGTCTTGGCGCGGCGCTCGGACAGCTTCTGGTTGAAATCGGCATTGCCCACGGCATCGCTGTGGCCAACGATCAACAAGCGACGTGCCTGCGCCTCCTTGGCGGCGGCCTGCTTGTCGGTGGCGGCCGGCTTGGCATACATCTGCGCCAGCTTGGCCACGGCGCGCTGGCCGTTGGGGGTCAGTTGGTCGGAGCCAGTGGCGAACATCCCGGTGTCTTCGATCTGGGTCACCAGGCCCGCCTGTTCAGGGACGGCGGTCACCACCGCAGCCGAGGCAACGGTCAACTTCTCGGTGGTGATCTTCAGGTTCTCTTCCTTGGCGATGCGGTCAAGCTCCTGCAAGCGCGACTGCCAGACATAACCGGCGATGCACCCCAACGTGCCGCCGACTGCAACGCCCGGCAAGATGCCGTCCTTGCCTTTAAGGGCATAACCGGCAGCGCCCCCGGCGACAACCCCGACACCACAGAGCACGGGCATGCCGTAGTCCCTGCCAATGTCTTTAACGCTCTTGGAGATATTGTCGATTTGTTGGCTGCTGCAACCGGCAGCGGTGATGAAGGCGCAACTGAGCGCTGTGAGGCGAAACATGCTTTGCATTGCGGCTCCTTGCCGAAACAGGTCTGGATGATGGCAACTTGACATGCATTGTCACAGATTACCGGGGATTTTGCCCCACCCAGGTAAGCATCTCCAGCGCCGGATACACGGCTTGCCGGGGTGCTTGGTACACAATCGATTCAACCATGACGTTTTTCAATCGCCTCCATGCCGTTTCCTGCATTGCCGTGCAGAGCGCCGTGCCGGATGCTTTATTTACATTGAGACAGCGCTTTTTCCACCCGCAGAGGCCCGTATGAAAAACGTCGAACAAATCCTCAAGACCAAGTCGAAGCACCAGACCGTTTACACCATCGGCCCGGACGACTCGGTACTGGACGCCCTTAAACTGCTGGCGGAGAAAAATATCGGTGCGCTGCCCGTGGTGGAGAACAACCAGGTGATCGGCATCGTCAGTGAGCGTGATTATGCCCGCAAGCTGGTGCTCAAAGGCCGTTCGTCAGCGGCAACGCCGGTACGCGAGATCATGAGCGCCCCGGTGATTACCGTGGAACCCAAGCACAATCTGGAATATTGCATGAACCAGATGACCAACCTGCACCTGCGTCACCTGCCGGTGGTCAGTAATGGCGAACTGCTGGGCCTGTTGTCGATTGGCGACCTGGTGAAGGAAACCATCGCCGAACAGGCCAACCTGATCCTGCAGTTGGAGCAGTACATCCGCGGCGAGTAAACCGCCTCAGTGGTAGGCGCGCTCCAGTTCGTCCAGTTGGTGGTCGAAGCTGCGCAGGCGCGCCGACCAAGTGTACACCAGCACTTCAAGGTCGCGGTTGAGCACGGCAGTGGTGCCATTGCCCGTGCTCGTCGGCTCGCCCAGGTCGAGCTGGTAGCGTTCGCGGGCCATGGCCGCCGCCACACTGGAGAGGTCCCGTGCGTTGGCCAGCCAGTGGTGGTGGTGATCGTGGATCTCGCGGTCGAGCGCCCGGCACTGGCGCTTTAAGGCGTCCAGGCTTTGCTCCAGCGGGGTGCCCTTGAGCTCACCCATGACTTCTTCGAAGGTGCGCCCTGAGTGCCAGTAGCTGCCCCAGAAATAGCGGTCGAATACCGTTTCGACCCGGCGCAGGGCAACCTTGGTGTTCCAGATGGTCAGCAACGTTCGCCCCTGGATCACCTCACGCTTGTTCAGGCGCAACTGTTGCCAGGCGATCCAGGTCAGCGCCACCAGCGCAACCGCCACGGTGACCGCGGCGGCGGCGTAGAGAAACTGCACCGCCTGGTTCATCTGTTGCGTCTGCCTGATGCCATAGAAGTAACTGGCCGTCAGCGTGCCCAGGATCGTCACGGAGCACCAGAACCCTGGTGCGTAGGGATCTTTCATCGCGCTATCCCCTTATTGTTTTCCTGAGCATAGCAACGGCCAATCACTCGTCAGGTGCCGCTCGGCGCTTTATTTTCGGGGGCGGCGCAACGCCTCGTTGAGTTGGTCGAAAGGGACTGCCCAATCAGCATCTTCGTTGATGCTGTCCTTGAGGAAGTTGCGCTGGGCATCGGTCCAGAACGGGGCATCGACCAGCTTGATCTCGTTTTGCAGCGGCGAGTGGCTGGTGATGAATTGATCGATACTCAAAGCATCGTCAGGCAAGCCCAGCTGTTTGAACAGCTCGGCGAATGGATGGGTCGGTGCTTCCATGATTCCTCCTAAAAGCCGGTCAGGCCGTCCACGACGCCCGCCCGGCGTTGGCTTGAGAACATCAGCACAGCTCACGCACTTCGGCGTGCGGTACCAGTTTCATGAACTGCTCCATGCTCATGTGGATCAGGTGATCGTGGTCACCCGCCTCCAGGTAGACATCACCTTGCCGGGTAAGGGTCGGGTCGAGCAGCATTTTCATATCGTAGGCATCGCCAAGTGCCGGCACTGCGCCGCGTTCGCAATCGCCGAACAGCGTCGGCAGGCCGCTTTCGCGGGTCAGTTGCCAGGCGCCCGACATGCGCACCTTGCTCATGTCCAGATGCCGGTTGGCCGGTAGCACGGCCAGGATGTAGTTGCCATGCCGGTCATCGAGCACCACCGACTTGGCGACCCGCTCAGCGGGTACACCGGCCGTGCGTGCCGACTCCAGGCTGGTGGCCGAATGTGGATGGGGAATGATGTCGTAGTCGCAGTTGGCCTTGTCCAGGCGAGCCTGCAGGGTCTTTGCCATACGCATGATGCACCTCCGGTATTGCGCCCCCAATCTTCAATTTTAGGCCTTGGCCCGGCAGGCATGACTAAACTTGTGTAATAGAGACGAACGAGGTGACGACAGGTGGCCGCTCGCTGGTGGCGCTGGCTGTTGCTGTTGATGCTGCTTGGGCTGGCACCGGGCAGCCAGGCAGCGCCCGGTGCCGTCTGGGTGTTGAGCATCGACGATGCCATCGGCCCGGCCAGTGCCGACTACCTGGTGCGCAGCCTGGACCAGGCCCATGCACAAGGCGCGCAACTGGTGGTCATCCGCATGGATACCCCTGGTGGCCTGGACAGCGCCATGCGCCAGATGATCAAGGCCATCCTCGCCAGCCCCGTGCCGGTTGCCAGCTTCGTCGCGCCCAGCGGTGCACGGGCCGCTAGCGCTGGCACTTACATCCTTTATGCCAGCCATGTCGCAGCCATGGCCCCCGGGACCAACCTGGGCGCGGCCACCCCGGTGCAGATCGGCGGCCCCCCGGGCATGCCCAAGGACGACAAGGCCAAGCCCAGTGGTGATGAACAAACCCTCGCCCGCAAGCAGGTCAATGACGCTGCTGCCTACATACGCGGCCTGGCGCAGCTGCGCGGGCGCAATGCCGATTGGGCAGAGCAGGCCGTGCGCGAAGCCGTCAGTTTGTCGGCCAGCGAGGCGTTGCGGCTGAAGGTGGTCGACCTCGTGGCGACTGACCTGCCCGACCTGCTGCGCCAACTCGACGGCAAAACACTGGACGCTGCCGGCCAGCCGCAGCAGATGCACACCCGCGCAGCCAGCCTGGTCGAACATCTGCCGGACTGGCGCACACGCCTGCTGGCGGTCATCACCAACCCCAGCGTGGCGCTGATCCTGATCATGGTCGGCGTGTACGGCCTGCTGTTCGAGTTCATGAGCCCCGGCTCCACCGTAGGCGGCGTGATCGGCGGTATCTGCCTATTACTGGCGCTGTATGCCCTGCAATTGCTGCCGGTGAGCTACGCCGGGGTGGCGCTGATCCTGCTCGGGCTGGCGTTCATGATTGCCGAGGCGTTCTTGCCCAGCTTTGGCGTGGTCGGCTTTGGCGGCATCGTGGCCTTCGTGGTCGGCGCAGTGATTTTGATGGACACCGACGTGCCTGGGTTCGGCATCCCCTTGCCCTTGATCGCCAGCCTGGCAGTGCTGTCGGCGCTGCTCATCGGTGGCGTGCTGGGCATGGCCCTGAAAGCGCGCAAGCGCGCCCTGGTGAGCGGCGATGCCGGCTTGGTCGGGAGCCTGGTCAC
This sequence comes from Pseudomonas kermanshahensis, assembly GCF_014269205.2. Classification (NCBI taxonomy): domain Bacteria; kingdom Pseudomonadati; phylum Pseudomonadota; class Gammaproteobacteria; order Pseudomonadales; family Pseudomonadaceae; genus Pseudomonas; species Pseudomonas kermanshahensis. The sequence continues at coordinate 34,060 of NZ_JABWRY020000003.1, read as the reverse complement.
GGTCACTCAGGTGCTGGCAGACAACCCGTTCTGCGGTTCGGTGCAGGCGCAGGGCGAACAGTGGCAGGTTCAGTGCGCGACGCCACTGCAGCCTGGCCAACACGTGCGAGTCACGGCGCGCCGTGGCGTGATGCTGGAGGTCAGCGCTGCTGCACCTGCGGCCCAAGGAGAATGACGATGTTCATGCAATTGGGTTTCGGCGCCCTGCTGATGCTGCTGGGCGTGTTGTTGCTGTCGGCGTTCCGGATCTTGCGCGAGTACGAGCGCGGCGTGGTGTTCCAGCTGGGACGGTTCTGGCAGGTGAAAGGGCCGGGGTTGATCCTGCTGATCCCGGTCATCCAGCAGATGGTTCGGGTCGATCTGCGCACGGTCGTGCTGGATGTACCGCCGCAGGACGTGATCACCCGCGACAACGTCTCGGTCAAGGTCAATGCCGTGCTGTACTTTCGCGTGCTCGACCCACAAAAAGCGATCATTCAGGTCGAAGACTTTCTCGTCGCTACCAGCCAGCTGGCCCAGACCACCTTACGCGCCGTGCTTGGCAAGCATGAGCTGGACGAGCTGCTGGCCGAGCGCGAGCAACTGAATGCCGATATCCGCCAGGTGCTGGACGCGCAAACCGATGCCTGGGGCATCAAAGTGGCCAATGTCGAGATCAAGCACGTCGACCTCAACGAATCGATGGTGCGTGCCATCGCGCGCCAGGCCGAGGCCGAACGTGAGCGACGGGCCAAGGTGATCCATGCCGAAGGGGAGTTGCAGGCGTCCGAAAAACTGATGCAGGCGGCGCAGATGCTCAGCAAGGAGCCAGGGGCGATGCAGTTGCGCTACATGCAGACGCTGGGGGCGATTGCCGGGGACAAAAGCTCGACCATCGTCTTTCCACTGCCGCTGGATTTGCTCAAGGGCTTTGTGGAAAAGCCGAAATAACCGGGGGTGCTTGTGCACCCCCGATGGCCTGTCAGACAGGCGCGCGACGCAGGGTCGCGAGGAAGGTTGCCGCGCCGATGAACAACCCGGCAAAGGTGCGGTTCAGCCGCTTCTGCTGTTTGGGTGTACGCAGCAGGCGCAGCACCCGCGAAGCCAGGCCGGTATAGCCCGCCATCACCAGCATGTCGACGGTGATCATGGTGACGGTAATGGCCACGTACTGCGGCAGCAGGGCCTCATGTGGGTTGATGAACTGCGGCAGCACCGCCAGCATGAAAACCAGTGCCTTAGGGTTGCTGACGTTGACCAGAAAACCACGGAACACCAGGCTCAGCGGTTTGCCGATCGGGCGTACGGCAGACTCTTCGCTCATGTCCATCGGCAGCGCGCGCCATTGCTTGTAGGCCAGGTAGACCAGGTAGGCAACGCCAAACCACTTGATCACCGTAAAGGCGGTGGCGGAAGCGGCGAGGATGGCGCCGACGCCGGCGGCGATGATGGCGATCTGTACGATCAGGCCAATCTGCAGGCCTAGCGCGTTCCAGTAACCGCGCCAGAAACCGTACTGCAGGCCGCTGGACATCGAGGCAATCGCCCCGGCCCCCGGTGAAAGGCTGATCACCCAACACGCGGCAAAGAAGCCCAACCACACTTCCATCGACATCACACACCTCGCTCAAACATATGTTGCAAAACGTTAAGCTAAGATGTTGGCGAAAAAATAACCAGCGAATTTTGCAGATTTGTTTAGGGTTTGGGTTGTTGGGTGCTGTTGAGATTGAGCGCCGCCCGCGCGGCGCTTCGCAGCACAAGGCTGCTCCTACACGGGCCAGTTATTCCTGTGGCATGGGCGCGAGCCCCCTTTGCGCCTGACACGAACAGATGTAGGAGCAGCCTTGTGCTGCGAAGCGCCGCATGGGCGGCGCTCGATCTCACAAGCGTTAAAAGGCTCCCGCCCTACGCCCCAAAGACCTCAGCCTCAGGACAGCGCCTCAAGCTCGGCCTGCATGCTTTCCAACGTTTCCAGCGCTTCCATCCAGGCTTCTTCAAGCTCGCCTTCGCGCTGCTTGAACTTGCTCTGGCGGGCCAGTACATCGCGCAGTTCATCCTTGCGCGCGGCCTCGTACAGGCCACTGTCGCCCAACGCTGTTTCGATCTCAGCCAGTTGCGCATGCACCTGGTTAAGCTCGGCTTCCAGCTTGTCGGCCGCCTTCTTGTGCGGTGCCAGTTGCTGACGCAAGGCCGCTGCAGCTTGGCGCTGAGCTTTCTTGTCGGTCTTGTCCGGGTTGGCCGGGGTGTTGCTGACCGGCGCGTTGCGCTGACGGTACTCGACCAGCCAGCGGCTGTAGTCTTCCAGGTCGCCATCGAACGTATCGACCTTGCCGTCAGCCACCAGCAGGAAATCGTCGGTGGTGCTTTTGAGCAGGTGACGGTCGTGGGAAACCACCACCACGGCACCGGCGAACTCCTGCAAGGCCATGGTCAGCGCCAGGCGCATTTCCAGGTCCAGGTGGTTGGTCGGTTCGTCGAGCAGCAACAGGTTCGGCCGTTCCCAGGCGATCAGCGCCAGGGCAAGGCGGGCCTTTTCACCACCGGAGAAATTCACCACCGGCTCGTCGACTCGGTCACCGTGGAAATCGAAGCCGCCGAGGAAGTCGCGCAGCGTCTGCTCACGCTCGGTCGGGGCAATCCGCTGCAGGTGCAACAGCGGGCTGGCCTTGTCGTCGAGGGAGTCGAGCTGGTGCTGGGCGAAGTAGCCCACCGCCAGGTTCTCGCCACGTACCAGGCGCCCGGACAGCGGCTCCAGCTCGCCGGCAAGGTTCTTGATCAGGGTCGACTTGCCCGCGCCGTTGGGGCCGAGCAGGCCGATACGCGCACCCGGCACCAGCTGCAGCTTGACCTTCTCCAGGATGCCCTTGTCGCCATAACCCAGGCGGCCTTCGGACATGTCCAGCAGTGGGCTGGAGATTTTCTGCGACTCACGGAAGACGAAGTCGAACGGCGAATCGACATGCGCCGCCGACAACTCTTCCATGCGCTCCAGGGCCTTGATCCGGCTCTGGGCCTGGCGGGCCTTGGTGGCCTGTGCCTTGAAGCGGGCGATGTACTTTTCCATGTGCGCACGCTGGGCCTGCTGCTTCTCGTAGGCTTGCTGCTGTTGCGCCAGGCGCTCGGCACGGGTGCGCTCGAACGCGGTGTAGCCGCCCTTGTACAGGTTCAGCTTGCGCTGCTCGACGTGCACCACGTGGTCGACCACGGCATCGAGGAAATCGCGGTCGTGGGAAATCAGCAACAGGGTGCCGGGGTAGCCCTTGAGCCAGTCTTCCAGCCAAAGGATGGCATCCAGGTCCAGGTGGTTGGTGGGCTCGTCGAGCAGCAGCAGGTCGGACGGGCACATCAGTGCCTGTGCCAGGTTCAGGCGCATCCGCCAGCCACCGGAGAAGTCACCGACGCGGCGGTCCATCTGTTCGTTGGTGAAGCCAAGGCCGGCCAGCAATTTGCGTGCTCGGGCATCGGCGGTATAGCCATCGGCACTTTCCAGCTCGCTGTGCAGGCGCGCCAGGGCCGTGCCGTCGTGCGCCGTTTCGGCGATGGCAAGCTCGGCCTGCACCTTGCGCAGGCGCACGTCGCCATCGAGCACATAGTCCACCGCGAGGCGATCGAGGGTGTCGACCTCCTGGCGCATGTGGGCGATGCGCCAGTCGCCGGGCAGCTGGCAATCGCCGGAATCGGGCGAAAGCTCACCGCGCAGCAAGGCGAACAGGCTGGATTTTCCGGCGCCGTTGGCACCGATCAAACCGGCCTTGTGGCCGGCGTGCAAGGTCATCTCGGCGCCTTCTAGCAAGCGCTGCGGACCACGCTGTAAAGTGAGGTTGGATAGTCTGATCATGATGGTCGCGGAGTCTACCAGCTTCCTCGGCCCGTAGCGTGAGTGGAATCATGTACACCGACCTGTGGAATCACGCCCTGGCCTTGTATGCCAGGGCCGGCGTGGAAGAGGCCTGCCTTGACGTGCAAGCGTTGGGCGGTGACGTTTGCCTGTTGCTCTGCGGCACCTGGCTGCAAGCACGCGGCGTGGCCGCGACAGGTGAGCGCGCACAAGCCCTGCGCGACATTGCCGAACCTTGGCAGCGTGAGGTGGTGACGCCATTGCGTAACCTGCGCCAGCAATGGCGCACGGCAGCGCACAACGATGCGCAGTTGGCAGCGTTGCGTGAGCAAGTAAAGGGGTTGGAATTGCAGGCCGAGAAGGCCTTGCTGGAACGCCTGCAGGCGTGCTCGCAACAGTGGCCCGCGGACTCGCACGAGCCCACGGACGACTGGCTGGCCCGGCTAGCGCCGGACCAGGCCCAAGATCACCGCGCGCTGCATCAATTGCGCGTCGCGGCGGCAGCGCTTCAGGATGCCGAAGACGGCGCCTGAGCCGGGGTGCTGGCGGGTGCCGACGGTGCTGCGGCCGGGCTGGCCGAGTTGGTCGCGGCGGCAGGCGCGCTGGTGGCAGCCGTGGCGGGCTTGGTTTCGGCTGGCTTGCTCGCGGCTGGTTTGGCAGCAGCCGGTTTTGCAGCCGGTTTGGCGGCAGCACGCGCGGGTGCTTTAGCGGCAGCCGCGGGCTTGGCAGCAGGCTTGGCCGCAGGTTTTGCAGCTGCAGGTTTGGCCGGGGCTTTGGCCGCTGCAGGTTTGGCTGCCGGTTTAGCAGCGGCGGCCTTGGCTGGCGCCTTGGCAGCAGCTGGCTTGGCTGCGGGTTTTGCAGCTGCAGCCTTGGCCGGTGCTTTGGCAGCGACGGCTTTAGCGGCTGGCTTGGCCGCAGGTTTGGCGGCGGCGGTTTTGGCGGGTGCCTTGGCGGCAGCGGCTTTTGCTGGCGCTTTGGTGGCAGCGGCTTTGGCGGCTGGCTTGGCGGCAGCAGCTCTGGCCGGCGCCTTGGCTGCAGGTGCTTTGGCGGCAGGTTTGGCGGCCGTGGCGCGTGCTGCCGGCTTGCTGGCAGCCTTGGCCGGTGCTTTAGCAGCAGCTGGTTTTGCAGCCTTGGCAGCGACGGCGCGCTGGTCCAGTGCCTTGCTGGCGGCTTCACGCACCTTGCCCACACCTTGGGCCAGCTTCAGGCTGTCCTGGGCATCACGCTTGAGCTGTTGGATGTAGGTACGGGTCTGGGTCTGGCGGTCCTTGAGCGAGTCGAGCAACCCTTCAAGTTCACCGATCGCTTTTTGTGCCTTGGTCTGCGCCTTGGCTTTACCTGCCTTGGCCGCGTCCTGCAGTTTCAGGCGACCGTTGTGCAGTTTCTCTTGTGCCTTGCCACGTTGCTTTTCCAACTTGGCCAGCAGTTTTTCCGCATCAGCCAGCGCTTGCGAGCAGGCATCTTCCAAATGTTCGAGCAGGCTGCCCGAAAGTTGCTGGAGCAGGTGCAACGGCGTACTTACTGGCTTCTTTTTGGCCGACATGGTTTACCTCCTGGCTGACGAGATTGCGGCTCATACTATGCTTCTGCTGCTACCGCCGCTAGGGCATGTTGACAGTAATATTTACGCCGCGTTGCATGCCTGGGCAAAGTTGTTATCTTGCAGCTCCGTGAAAGTGTAGTTGCTGAATTAAGCGTTGCTCATATTTGGCAGATACAGGCCAACCCCGATGTTGGCTGCCCCGGCCCGCTCATTGCGCAGGAACTGTCCATGCCGCGTTTTCTTGTTTTAGGTTTGTGCCTGGTGGCGCCTTTTGCCCTGGCCAATGCAGACGACCACGACCTGGCCTACAGCCTGGGTGCCAGCCTGGGCGAGCGGCTGCGCGAAGAGATGCCGGGGCTGCAACTGGACGCCCTGGTCGAAGGCCTGCGCCAGTCCTATCAAGGGCAACCACTGAAGCTCGACAAGGCACGTATGCAGGCTGTGTTGCAGCAGCATGAAGCGCAGGCCGACAACACCGCCGAGCAGGCTCAGGCAGAAAAACTCAAAGCAGTGGAAACACGCTTCATAGCCAACGAGCGGGCGCGTGCCGGTGTGCATGAACTGCCCGAAGGCGTGCTTTACAGCGAACTGCAAAGCGGCGCCGGCGCGCAGCCGAAAGCGGGTGGCAAGATACAGGTACGCTACGTGGGCAGGTTGCCGGATGGCTCGGTGTTCGACCAAAACCAGCAGCCGCAGTGGTTCAGCCTGGATTCGGTGATCGAAGGGTGGCGGGTGGCGTTGCCTCGAATGCATGCAGGCGCGAAATGGCGCCTGGTGATTCCGTCGGCGCAAGCCTACGGTGCCGAGGGCGCGGGTGACCTGATCGCGCCCTATACCCCCTTGGTATTCGAGATCGAACTGCTGGCGGTTGGCGACTGACGCCACGCCTCAGGCTTCGACCGTGCCCTCTTCCTTGTGCGCGTTGTGCAGCACCTCGATCAGGCAATCCTCCAGCTCGAAGCGCTCGTGCAGCAGGCCGCCCAGCTTGGCCAGTTTTTCGGCGAAGCGCTCGGGGTCTGTGCACTCGCCCTTCTCGCAATGGTCATTGAATGCCAGCGCGATCTGGGTGCTGTCATCGATGCGCGGGTTGATCTGCGTGGCCAGTTCTAGGCCGCGAGTGTCGCCGAAGGCCTTGGCTTCACTGACCAGCTGTTCGCTGACTTCGAAATGCCAAGCCGAGACATAGTCGACCAGCACCGCGCAAAAATCGCGGTTCTTGTCCTTGTCGGCGAAGGCTGGCTTGGCGTCGCGCAACGCGCGGAAAGCCTGCACCAGTTCATGGCGCTCCTCCAGCCAACGGTCGATCAGCTTGTGAACCCCACCCCAGCGTTCCTGGGCGTTCTGACAACTATCGAGCATGGCGATCTCTTCCCTTCTGGGTAGATGCCGCTGCACCTCGCACCACGACCGCGCAGCAGAAAGGTGACATCAGCAGGACGGCATCGAGCAGTTGTATTTTCGGTATGCGTGCTGGGAGATTATTCCCGCGCGTGCTGACCATCAAGGTACGCAGCAGACAAAGTTCATACAAGTGTTTAATACCCCGTTACAACACCATTGGTCGCGATAGCGTCCCAGGCTTGCGCCAGGTCAATCGCCCGCCAGGGTGCGGAAACGATACGCCAGCAGGCGGCTCAAGGGCAGCGCGCCCAGCAACAGGAATGCCAGCAGGCTCCATTCAGGCAGTGTCAGGTCAACAAAGCTCCAGGTCAGCGCGTTGCAATCCGGGCCACCCAGCAACAATTGCCGCGCAGCTTCACGCCAGGATTGCTCGAACACATCCCAGATCGGAGCCGGGCACACGTGAACTGCCCCACCCGCCCCTTGCAGCCAGACATGCCGTGCCGCCAGCAACGCCCCCGCCGCCGAGCAGGCCAACAGTGCTTGCGCGTAACGACGAATACCCGACCTGCCCGGTGCCTGCAGCACTGCGACCAGGCAAAGCAGCCCATACAGGCCCAGTAACAAACGTTGGCTGAAGCACAACGGGCACGGCACCAGCCCCAGGGCACTTTCCAGGTGAAATGAACCGGCCAGCACAGCCAACGCGGCAAGGCAGGCAGGAAAGAAAAAAGTGCGTAAACGGGCCGGCAGCATGGGCGATGGAGGTCCCGGGGAATGAAGTGGCTTGAAACGGTAGAGGAAATAACCGCTGTGTTTCAAGGCGCTACAGGGACGACAAGTCGCTGAATAGCAAAGGAAGTTTCCTGCCAAGCAGTAGGAAACGTCTTAAGAAATGGACTGCAGAACTAACTTATATCGCCGGACAAGTTACCCGCTCCCTTAGCCCGCACGCTGGCGCGAACTAAGGGGTAACCCAGGTAAAACGCTTAGGGGTAACTCAAGCGCGCACTGCTTCTGGCAACGGCAGCGCCAGCAAGCGCTCATCCAGCAGGCCGAGGCCTTCCTGGAACAGCTGGTTGCTGCGCTCGGTCTCGCCAAGGCCGGCGAGCAAGCGGGCCAGTTCGGCACAGGTTTCCGGGTTGCGCTCCATCTGCAAGCTGCTTTCCAGATAGTCCCGCGCCTTGCCCCACAGGCGGTTCTGCAAGCTCAGGCGGCCGAGGGTCAGCAGCAGGCTTGGGTCCTGTGGATGCGCCTTCAGCCAGCCTTCGGCTGTTTGCAACTGGCGCGCCGGGTCATCACCGCGTACCAGGCCATACAAGCGAGCCAGGTGGCTTTCGTACTCACGCTTGAGGGCCGTGCGCAGCACTTGCTCGGCTTCGCCCTGGGCGCCGACCTGGCGCAGCTGCTCGGCGTAGGCCAGCACCAGCTGCGGCTCCTGACGCTGGGCGGCAGTCAGTTGCTGCCAGGCACGTTCCAGGGCCTGACGCGCACTTTGCGCATCCTCGCCGCGGGTTGTCGCCAGGCTCAGGTTCTGGCCCCACGCACGCTTTTCAAGCTCGGCAAGCTCAGCCGCTGGCAGCACCTTGCCCTTGCGCAGGTCAGGCAGCAGGCGAATCAGCGCCGACCAATCGCCACGTTCCAGGTACAAGCGCTGCAGCAGGCGCAGCACCTGGGTGTTATGCGGGTGCCGCGCCTGCATCGCCAACAGGGTTTCCAGCGCACCATCCGTGTCGCCACGGTCCATCTGCAACTGGGCATGGGTCAGGGCAATGGCCAGTTCCGCCTGCGGCTGACGCTCCAGGGCGCGCTCCAGCAGGTTGTCGCTGTCTTCCTTGCGGCCTTGCTCGTTGGCGGCGCGGGCGGCGCCGAGGTAGTACAGCAAGGGCTGGCGCTCAGCTTCGGCGGCGCGGTGCAGATGGCGCTGGGCACTGGCCCAGCGGCCCTCGGCGAGGTCCAACTGGCCTTGCTCGATGGAAAGACGGATGCGGCGGCTGCGGTTACGACGCGACCACGGGTTGACCACGCCGCTGGAGGTCAGCACCAGGCCAACCAGGTAGCGCAACAACCCAAGCAGGGCGATCACGGCCACAAGCCCCGCCAGCGCCGCCCAAAGCCCCGACTGGTAGCGGAAGCTGCCATAGGCGATCAAGACGTAGCCACTGTGCTTGGCCACCGCAATGCCCAGCGCCGCGGCGATCACGATCGCCAGTACGGCCAGCAGGTAGACCCGCTTCATGGCTTGCCCCCTTCACCCTCGGCCGGCAGGTGGCGGCGCTGGATGTAGGCTTGCACCGAGGCCAGGCTCTCGCTCAGGTCAGGGGTGACCACAGACACCGGTTGCTCGGCCAAGGCGTTGAGGCTGTCGAGCATGGCCTTGCTTTGTGGGTTGTCGGCATTGAAGTTGGCCAGCAGTACGCTGCGCGCATCATCCAGTGCCTGGGTGTAGACCTTGGCCTCGCCATTGAGCGCGGCCCACTGGGCTTGCTCGATGGTCAGGCTCAAGGCCAGGCGCAGCTGGTTCAGCGACTGCCCGGCCAGCAGCGGCCGCACGTTGTCATCGGCGTTGAAGTCGATCTGGAAATACTTCGAGATTTCCGCCCACCACTGCGACCAGCGACTGGCGCCATCGCCGTCGGATGTCAGCGCACCGAGCGCATCGGCATTGCTCTCGAACTCAGGCGACTGGGCGCTGAGTTGTTGCACCAGTTCGCGCTGTGCAGCCAGTTTGAGGAACAGGCCCGTGCGGTCTGGCTGCTGCGTGCTGTTGAGGGTTGCTAGGCTGCGCGCCAACTGCTCGCGAGCGGCGAAGGCACCGGGGTCGCTCTGCTCGCGAAGGATTTCGTCGGCGCCTTCGACCAGGGCCTTGGCGCTGGTGATGTCCTGCAGCGCCGAGAGGCGCAGGGTAGCCAGGCGCAGCAAGTGTTCGGCCTCTGCCAGGCGCCATTCCTTGCGGCTCTCGCCCAGCACGGTTTCCAGACGCTGGCTGAGGCGTTGCTGATCGCCTTGCAGCTGCGAAACCAGGCGACGGCGGTCTTCCAGCTCGCTGGCAGCCGGCAGGCTGGCCAGCTGCGCGCTGATCTGCTGTTCACGCTGCTGCAGCGCTTCGGCGCGCTGGTTCAGGGCTTCAAGGTGCTGCCCTTGGTTGAATTCGCTGCCTTGCAGTTGCCGCACCTGCCAGACACCCCAGCCACCTATTGCGACCCCGGCCGCACCCAGCAGCAGCGCCAGCGCTGCCAGACCGGTGCCGGAGCGCTTGGCGGGTGTGGCGGTGACGGGATCCGCCGGCGTCTGGGCCGACGGCTGATCGTTATTGGACAAGACAGTTTCGCTCACGTATCCATCCTTTGCATGGGGGCGCTAGGCGTTCAGCTTAGCGCCTTAAGAGGCAGGTGCAGCGCTGCGCTGCACAGCTGCCAGCAAGGCCGTGGCACTGGCGCCACGGCAATCCACAACCTGTTGGGCCCCGGCGGCCCTGGCCTGCTCGGCAACCCGCGGGCTCGGCACGAACAGCGGCAGACGCGCCACCTGCGGCCAATCGGCGCCGGCCATCTGCTGCAAATGTTCAAAACCCTGCCCACTGCTGACCACCAGGCCATTGAGGCGTTCCGCTTCGATGCGACGCATCAGCGTGCCCGCCGGGTATTCCGGCAGGCAGCGACGATACAGTTCCAGATAATCGACACTAGCACCTTGCTCTGCAAGACGCTCTGCCAGCAGTTCGCGACCTCCCACGCCACGGACGATAAGGACGCGTGGTGTAGGAAGCGCGATAGCGTCGCGCAGGACCGGCAGTGCGAGCAAGGCCTCGCTGTCGTCACCTTGCGTAGGGAAAGTCACCTGAAGACCGGCGGATTGCAGCACTGCAGCCGTTGCTTCACCGACGGTAAACCAGCCGGTTGCCGGAGGCTGCAGGCCGGCGTGCGCAAGTTGCTCAAGCAGCAACTTGGCGGCCGGTTTGCTGACCACGATCATGGCCTGGTAGTGCCCCAGCCCGGCAAGCCGCTGACGCGCCACGTCGCCCAATCGCACAGGCTCGATCGCCAACAAAGGCAGGCAGTTGCTGGCCACGCCGGCGGCTGCCAGGCTCTGCGCCAGCGCCGCGCAGTCCTCTTCAGGCCGGGTCAGCAACAGGCGCCAAGGGCTCACGGGTGCCCGGCCTCGCCATAGACTTCCTTGAGGATGGCCTCGGCGCCTTGGCTGAGCAGGTCTTCGGCAACCTGCACGCCCAAGGCTTCAGCCGACGCGCGCGGCGCGCGGGCATCGGCCACCAGCAAGGTGCCACCGCTCGGCTGGCCAACCAGGCCGCGCAGCCACAATTGGTCGCCTTCAAGCACTGCGTAGCAGGCAATCGGCACCTGGCAGCCGCCATTAAGGCGCTTGTTCAGGGCCCGTTCGGCCACCACCCGGTCGGCGGTGTCGAGATGGTGCAGCGGGGCCAGCAGTGCATGGATTTCGCTGTCGGCACTGCGGCATTCGATACCCACCGCACCTTGGCCGCCCGCCGGCAGGCTGTCATCGACGCTGATGCTGGCGGTGATGCGGTCTTCGAAACCGAGGCGGATCAAACCGGCGGCGGCGAGGATGATCGCGTCATACTCGCCAGCGTCGAGCTTGGCCAGGCGGGTATTGACGTTGCCACGGAGGAAGCGGATTTCGAGGTCTGGCCGACGCGCCAGCAACTGGGCCTGGCGGCGCAGGCTGGAGGTGCCGACGATGCTGCCGGCGGGCAAGGCTTCGAGGCTTTCAAAACGGTTGGAAACGAAGGCGTCGCGCGGGTCTTCCCGCTCGCAGATGCAGTACAGGCCCAGGCCTTCAGGGAAGTCCATGGGCACGTCTTTCATCGAGTGCACGGCGATGTCGGCTTCGTTGTCCAGCAGGGCGGTTTCCAGTTCCTTGACGAACAGGCCCTTGCCGCCGATTTTCGCCAGCGGCGCATCCAACAGCTTGTCACCGCGGCTGACCATGGGCACCAGGGTCACGATCAGCCCAGGGTGCGCCTGCTCGAGGCGGGCTTTGACGTATTCGGCCTGCCACAGGGCCAAGGCACTTTTACGGGTGGCAATGCGGATTTCGCGAGTGGACATGGAACGCCCCGATGCAGAGAAATGCTGCCGATGATAACAGCTCCGGCGGCATCACCAGCAGATGCGGGTCAATGGCTATGTACGTCCCGTGCGCGGCCGTGGGCAGCGGCCGCGCAAAGACGTGGTCAGAGCGTCTGCATCATCTTGCGCACGCCAGCCACATGGCGCCGGCTGACGGTCAGGGCATCGCCGTCCAGGCCTTTGAGAAACAGCTGAAAATGCCCAAGCGGGGTGCGCTGCAGGCGTTCGATACGCTCGCGGGCCACCAGCGCGTTGCGGTGGATACGCACGAAGCGTTCGCCAAATTCGTCTTCCAGGGCCTTGAGGGGCTCATCGAGCAACACCTCACCGCCCTCGTGGCGCAAGGTCACGTATTTGTGGTCAGCGATGAAATAGATAACCTGGGGCAAGGGAATCAGCTCGATGCCCTTTCGCGTTCGCGCACTGATATGGCTGCGCGGGCCGCCGCCTTCATTGGCCGGCCGGGTGAGCGCCGCCAACTGGGCGCGGTTGGGCTTCTCGGCCTTGCGCAGCGCATCGCGCAACGCCTGAGGCTGGAAGGGTTTGGTCACATGGCTGAGGGTGCTGTCCTTGAAAGCCTCTGTGCCGTATTCATCGTCGCCGGTGCAAAACACCACCGAGGGCGGCGCTTCGCGCTCGCACAGGCGAGCAGCGACCTGAAGGCCATCCAGGCCAGGCATGCCGATGTCCAGCAAGACCACATCGGGCTTTAGGCTTTCGATCAGCGCCAGGGCCTCCTCGCCGTTGGTGGCGCTTGGCTCCAGCACGGTATAACCCTCTAGTTCGCCGAGTAGCCTACTGAGGCGTTCACGGCCTTGGGGTTCGTCATCAACGATCAGGACATTCATAATTGCGCTGGATTCCTGAATGAGTCTCGCACAGGTGTAGCGTAGACAAGTGTGGTTCGAGCGACACTGCGTGTCACGCTCTAGACCGGTGCAATGGCCAAAGATTCACTCGGCCGGCAGATTCACTGCCAGTCCTCTGTCCAACTGTAGACGGTCCGTGGAACACTGCCGTTCAATCCTGCAAATCCTTGCTTGCTCGTTTGCCTGCCCATTTGCCGTCATTTCTCTCGACCGGCGTCCTGCGGCAGCCAGCCCAACCCTGCTATTATCGGCGCCACTTTTTCGTTCACGCCTGCAATGAGTGAATCCATGAGCACCGACAAGACCAATCAGTCCTGGGGCGGCCGCTTCAGTGAGCCCGTCGACGCCTTCGTCGCCCGTTTCACCGCTTCGGTCGATTTCGACAAGCGCCTGTACCGCCACGACATCATGGGTTCGATCGCCCACGCCACCATGTTGGCGCAGGTCGGCGTGCTCAGCGATGCCGAGCGCGACACCATCATCGATGGCCTGAAGACCATCCAGGGCGAGATCGAGGCCGGCAACTTCGACTGGCGCGTCGACCTTGAAGACGTGCACATGAACATCGAGGCACGCCTGACCGATCGCATCGGCATCACCGGTAAAAAGCTGCACACCGGCCGCAGCCGCAACGACCAGGTCGCCACCGACATCCGCCTGTGGCTGCGCGACGAGATCGACCTGATCCTGGCCGAAATCACCCGCCTGCAACAGGGCCTGCTGGAGCAGGCAGAGCGTGAAGCCGAGACCATCATGCCCGGCTTCACCCACCTGCAAACCGCCCAGCCGGTCACTTTCGGCCACCACTTGCTGGCCTGGTTCGAAATGCTCAGCCGCGACTACGAGCGCCTGGTCGACTGCCGCAAGCGCACCAACCGCATGCCCCTGGGCAGCGCCGCGCTGGCCGGCACCACCTACCCGATCGACCGCGAGCTCACCTGCAAGCTGCTGGGCTTCGAGGACGTATCGGGCAACTCGCTGGACGGCGTCTCGGACCGTGACTTCGCCATCGAGTTCTGCGCTGCCGCGAGCCTGGCGATGATGCACCTGTCGCGCTTCTCCGAAGAGCTGGTGCTGTGGACCAGCGCCCAGTTCCAGTTCATCGACCTGCCTGATCGCTTCTGCACCGGCAGCTCGATCATGCCGCAGAAAAAGAACCCAGACGTGCCGGAGCTGGTACGTGGCAAGAGCGGCCGCGTGTTCGGCGCCCTGATGGGCCTGCTGACCCTGATGAAAGGCCAACCGCTGGCCTACAACAAGGACAACCAGGAAGACAAGGAACCGCTGTTCGACGCCGCCGATACTCTGCGCGACTCGCTGCGTGCCTTTGCCGACATGATCCCGGCCATCAAGCCCAAGCACGCGATCATGCGTGAAGCGGCACTGCGCGGGTTCTCCACCGCCACTGACCTGGCTGACTACCTGGTACGCCGTGGCCTGCCGTTCCGTGATTGCCACGAAATCGTCGGCCACGCGGTGAAGTATGGCGTGGACACTGGCAAGGACCTGGCCGAGATGAGCCTGGACGAACTGCGCCAGTTCAGCGATCAGATCGAGCAGGATGTGTTCGCTGTGCTGACCCTGGAAGGGTCGGTCAATGCCCGTGACCACATTGGTGGTACCGCACCGGCGCAGGTGCGTGCGGCCGTGGTGCGTGGCCAAGCCTTGCTGGCTTCGCGCTAACTGCTTGTTGTAGGAGCAGCCTTGTGCTGCGAAGAGGCCGGTGCAAACACCCTGGATCTAAGGTGTTTGCACCGGCCTCTTCGCAGCACAAGGCTGCTCCTACAGGTTCAGCGCTAGCTACAGTTAGCGCTTGCCGCTACGAATCATCTCCATGAAGGCCGGCATCGCCGCCTCCTTGTCTGCCAGGATCCGCGCCATGTGCGGGTGCTCGCGCATTTTCTCCAGCAATGCCTTGGCCTCGGGGAAGTCCGCGAGGAAGTCGAGGTTCAGCACCTTCTTGCCCACCGCGTAGGCCAAGTCGACCGAGAAGCAGAACATCAGGTCGGCAATGGTCAGCTGCTCACCCGCCACATAGGGTGCGAAGCGCCCATTGCGCTTGAGCGTGGCAAAGCCCGCCAGCAGGTCGGCACGGGCGCGTTCCTTGATCAACGGCTCCACCGCCATGCCAAAGAAGGACTCGGCATAGCAGGTACGCGCCGGCAGCTCGATGTACAACTCGATTTCCTTCAGCAGCTCACGCACCTTGGCCTGCTCGAACGGCTCGGTTGGCAGTAGTGCCTTGCCGCCTTGGGTCTGCTCGATGTAGTCGAGGATCACACTGGTTTCGCTGATAAAGCCGTGCTCGGTTTCCAATACCGGTACCTTGCCCCGCGGGCTGACTTCCAGTGCCTTGGGCGCCTGGCCGCCGTAGAAGGTGACCTCCTCGAAAGGCAGGCCTTTTTCCAGCAGCGCCAGCTTGACCATGTTGTAGTAATTGCTGACCGAGAATCCGTGAAGCTTGAGCATGGGGTAACAGCCTCCAGGCCGTATGGGGATGGCCCGGCTTTTATAGCCCCTGCGCCAGCGCCTGACCAGCGTCATGCACCCGGTCGATGACCGGACATTGCCAGCACAGGCGTGGCAAACTGTATGCCCCATCACAGGAGTACCGCCATGAGCGAGCCCACCGACATCGACAATGACGACGAAGCCTTCGCCGAAGCAACGCTGACCCAGGCCATCGAGAACCAGATCGAAAGCGGCGAGCCGCCGGCCGCCAAAGCCACCTTCAACAAGCTCACCCTGGTCGGCTACGCGCGCGAGGACATCCTCAACCTGATGGCCCATGTGTTGGCCTTCGAGATCGACAACATGCTGGTGGAAGACCGCGCCTTCAATAGCGAGTGGTATGAAAATGCCCTGCGCGCCCTGCCCGAGCTGCCACCTGAGATGGATCAAGGCGACGACGAATAACCCGACTACACTCGAAGGTCAGGCACCGATGACGGTGCCGCCATCCTCGTCTGGAAGTCAGGAGTCGCCATGTCCTTTACCCCCGATCTGATCGCCGAACTGGAAGTCCTCGCGCTGTTCAAACACGACAGCAGCCAGGAAGGCATCAAGATAAACAGCCACGCCTCCCCTGCCCTGATCGCGGCCGCTCAGCGCCTGTTCGAGAAAGGGCTGACCGATCAACCCGATGGTGGCTACCTGACCAGCCTGGGTCATGACGCCGTCGACAGTGTTCAACTGCTGCAGAACATTCTCAAGGCGCCACAACCGGCCTGATCGAACAGGTATACCAGGAGGGCGGCCTTAGCTGGCCGCCGCCCTGCGCTTCTCGGCCAACCGCGAGCGCCCGTACAGGAACACGATGGCCAGCAATGCCACCGCCTGGGCAGCCAGCGAGTAGGCATCGGCATGAATGCCCAGCCAGTCGAACTCGAAGAACGCCACCGGCCGCGTGCCCAGCACCCCGGCCTCTTGCAGTGCCTTGACGCCGTGCCCGGCAAACACCACCGACAGCGCGCACAACAGCGCCGCGTTGATGCTGAAGAACAGCGACAGCGGCAGCTTGGCCGAGCCGCGCAAAATCACCCACGCCAACCCCACCAGCAGCACCAGCGCCGTCGCGCCCCCTGCCAGCACCGCCTGATGCCCGGCAGGCCCCGCCTGCAGCCACAGGGTTTCGTAGAACAGGATCACCTCGAACAGCTCGCGGTACACCGAGAAGAACGCCAGCATGGCAAAGCCGAAGCGCCCGCCGCCACTGACCAGGCTGCTCTTGATGTAGTCCTGCCAGGCCGCAGCGTGGCGGCGGTCGTGCATCCATACCCCCAGCCACAGCACCATGACCGCAGCAAACAGCGCCGTGCAGCCTTCCAGCAGCTCGCGCTGGGCACCGCCCACGTTGATCACATAAGCCGCCAGGGCCCAGGTGGCAAAGCCGGCTACCAGCGCCAGCCCCCAGCCGATATTCACGCTGCGCACAGCCGACTGCTGGCCGGTGTTGCGCAGGAAGGCCAGGATCGCCGCCAGCACCAGAATCGCTTCAAGGCCTTCGCGCAGCAGAATCAACAGCCCGGAAATGAAGCTCAGCGACCAGCTCAGGCCGTCGCTGCCCAGCAGCTTGGCGGCCTGGCCGAGCTTGGCCTTGGCTTCAGTTAAGCGCTGCTCAGCCTGGGCCACTGGCAAACCGTCCTGCAGTGACTGGCGGTAAGCCATAAGGGATTTTTCAGTGTCTTTGCGCGCTTGGGTATCGATGTTGTCCAGCGAGCTTTCCACCAGCTCGAACCCTTCCAGGTACGCGGCCACAGACAAGTCATACGCCTGGTCGTGATCGCCTTCGCGGTAGGCGGCCAGGCTTTTATCCAGGGTGCTGGCGGTGTACTCGAGCAACTGCGCCGGGCCGCGTTTGACTTGCGGCGGCTGGGCACGTTGGGCACGGAAAGCGTCCAGCGCACTGGCGCCTTCGTTGGCCGCGACTTCAGCCGGGGTTTGGCGGGCAAGGTCGGCCAGGTTCCAGACCTTGTCACCTTTTGCGGCTTCAGGCTGGGCAGTGAAGCTTGCCACATAGGCGGCGACGTCCCAGCGCTGACGCTCATCGAGCTGATCGGCGAACGATGGCATCTCGGTGCCTTCGATGCCCAGGCCAAGGGTGTTGTACAGGTCGAACAGGCTCAACTGGTCAAGCCGCTCGACGCTGCGCAGGTTAGCGGGCGGCGGCTCCAGGCCGACACCGGCCGGGCCATCGCCGGTGCCGGTATCGCCATGGCAGATCGAGCAGTTCTGCGCATACAGCGAGGCCCCGCGGGCCGGGTCCGGGGTAATCACCGGGGCCTGGCTAACCTCGTAGGCCACCGCCAGGCGCGCGCCTAACTGGCGGGCCTGACGGGCAACGGCGGCGCCTTCATGACGCTGCTCAATGGCCTGGCGCAAACCCTCTACGCCCTGCTCCAATGCCGTTTGCTCAGCATGCGCCGGCAAACCTTTGACCAGCTCGGCCAGTAACGCAGTGAATTCCTGTTGCTCGCGGTATTCACCCTCGTCGATCACCTTGCCGTCGCGCACGGTCGGCGGGTAGTCGGCACCGATGTAGTCGAGCAGGTGCAAGGCCTTGGCGGCCTCGGCGGGGGCTTCGGCCAGCACCGCGGTGCTGCACAGCGCCAGCACTGGGCCAAGCAGGAAAGCAGGCAGCCAGGCAAGCAGACGGGAACGGGTTTTCATGGCCAGTCTCGGAGGGAATGCGAAAGAGAACATTGTTCACTTCCACTCTATTTCTCTCAAGGGTAGCGGGCGGATTTCATGAAAAATCTTGTGACAAATAAGCTTCAACCCAGGAGGCGTGTTGACTCTTGTAGAAGGCGTGCTCGGCTCAGGCGCTGGCGCGGGTGTGGTCGCACAAGGCGTTGATCATCCGGCACAACAGGCGGATGTTCATGCCCATCGCATCACGCATCAGACCAGGGCTGCTGTCTAGCAGGGCGGAGGTGGTCTGCTCCACCGTCAGGGTCAGGGCGCGGATCAGCAGGTCGCACGTTTCGGCGCAGGGAGGGTCTTGGAGCGTGATGAGGGGTGGGTCGAGCAGAAGGAGGGTTGCGGGCGGTGGGTCGGGGACGATTTTTTTCATGGTGGGGCACCTATGGCATGCGGATAGGTAACTGCCTTCCTTTTCGTCTCACGGAGCTGGGTGGCAGTCATACGCGGGGTGAGACCCGGGTCCATAGGCATACCCGGCCAGACCGAAGCCTGCCCGCGTACGACCGCCATTAAGCGATGTGCTATAGAACCGGGTGTCTCACGCCCGATCGCCTTGCGAGGCGACCCGAGGACATTATTCCTGGGGCATCTCCCCGCCTAGACAGCACCTTCCGACAGGCGCGTAGGATAGTTCGCCTGATAGCGAGAGCTGAAGCATTTGGTTTCAGATTCGGAAATGTCTGACATATTCGGGGTGTTCGACGTTAGAGGTTCGGCGCCCTCAAGACCGAGCGCCGCCCGCGCGGCGCTTCGCGGGGCAAGTCGGACCGCCGCACCGCCGCTCCCACATTTGTTTCGGGCCAATTTTCCTGAGGCATTGGCACGCGCCCCCTTGGCGCCCGCCTCAATATCGCGTCATACAAACAAGGCGGTCGCGCGCCGCCATCACAGGCGAAACTGGCCCGAAACAAATGTGGGAGCGGCGGTGCGGCGGTCCGACTTGCCCCGCGAAGCGCCGCGCGGGCGGCGCTCGATCTCATAGGCGCCGCAATCCTGTCGCCAAACACCTTCTCGCCACCACACAATGATCAAGGCTTGCCAGCAGCCCCCTTCCATCCCCCACCCAGCGCCAAAAACACCCCAATCTGCCCCACCGCCACCTGGCTATTCGCCGCCGCCAACTGCGCGCGCATATCGGTATACGTCCGCGTCGCCTGCAAATCCGCCAGGAACGACTCACGGCCAGCCTGGTAATACCGGTGCGTCTGGTCCGCCGCTTCCTTGGCCGACTTCTCTGCCTCGGCCAATGCATCACGCCGGTCGAGCAAGGCGCTGTACTGCGCCAGCCGGGTCTGGGTCTCGCGGATGGCGTTCAGCACCACGCCGTCGAAATGCGCCAGCGCCGCTTGGGTCGAGGCTTCGGCCATGCGGATACGGGCACGGGTGCCGTTGGTGGGGATGGTCCAGCTGATCTGTGGGCCAAAGCCCCAGCGGTTGGTGGAGGGCTCGCCAAGGTTCTCGAGGATACCGATGGTGCCCACCTGGGCGCCGATGCTGATATCCGGGTACAGCGCGCCCGTGGCCACGCCGATGTAAGCGGTGGCGGCCGCCAGTTGGCGCTCGGCCTGGCGCACGTCGGGGCGGCGCTTGAGCAGCGCGGCACCGTCGCCTACCGGGATCAGTTGGGCCAGGTGCGGCAGTTCGGCGCAATCGGCGGTGCCGGCGGGCAACTGCTCGACCGGTTTGGCCAGCAGTGCAGCGAGGGTATACAAGCCCGTCTCGCGCTCGGCCTTGAAGCGTGGCAGTTCGGCGCGCAGGGATTTGAATTGGGTCTGCGAGCGGGTGACCTGGGTTTCGTCGCCACGGCCGGCATCGCGCAGGCGCTGGTTCAGCTTTACGCCTTGCTCCTGCAGGTCCAGCGACTCGCGGGCAATGTGGTATTCCTCGTTGGCCGAGCACACCTGGGTGTAGGCCTTGACCACATCCGCCACCAGGGTGATGCGCGCGGTGTCCGCTGCGGCCTGCACCGCGTCGGCGTTGGCCTTGGCCGCCTCGGTGCCGCGCTTGAACGTGCCCCACAGGTCGAACTGGTAGGAGGCGCTGATGATGGCTTCACCGATATTGGCCACGGGTACCTTCTCGGGCAGCAAAAAGGCCTCGCCAGACTCCTGCAAGCGCTGGGCGCCAGCCTTTATGCCACCACTGAAACCGCCCTGCGATTCGGCCACTTCGACCTGGGCGCGGGCCTTGGCGATGTTGGCCGCAGCCACCCGCAGCTCGGTATTGGCGCTCAATGCCTGGCGCACCAGTTGGTTGAGGCGCTGATCCTGGTACAGCTGCCACCAGTCTTCGGGCACCGGCGCCGACACCACACTGTCGGCGTCCTGGCGTAGCGGGCCGTTGAGGTCGCTGCGCTGCACGGCCGCGTCTTTCGGCACTTCGTAATCCGGGCCAACCAGGGCACAGGCACCGAGGGACAGGGCCATGCCCACCAGCATCAGGTGTTTCATGGGCGCTTGTCCTCGATGATCGACACCGTGGCCGTGCGCCCGGCGATCATGCGGAAGTCTTCCGGCACTTCGTCGAAGGCGATACGCACCGGGATCCGCTGGGCCAGGCGCACCCAGCTGAACGCCGGGTTGACGTTGGGCAGCAGGTTGGCGCCGCTGCTGCGGTCGCGGTCTTCGATGCCGGCGGCAAAGCTTTGTACGTGGCCGCGCAGGCGGGTGTTGTCGCCCATCACGCGGATGTCCACGGCATCGCCGATGTGGATGCCACCGAGCTTGGTTTCTTCGAAGTAGCCATCGACGTGGTACGAGGCGCTGTCGACCACCGACAGTACAGGGCGGCCGGCGGTGACGAATTCGTGGTTACGCGGGGCGCGGTCGTTGAGGTAGCCGTCCACCGGGCTGCGTACCACCGAGCGATCGAGGTTGAGCTGTGCAGTATCGACAGCCACCTGTGCCTCGTTGACCGCCGAGCGGGCGCGGGCTTCGCGGGACTGGCTCTCTTCCAGTTGCTCGGCCGCGACCAGGTTGCCCAGCTTGCGGTTACGGCGCGTCTCGCGAGCAGCTTGGGCCAGGGTTTCCTCGCGCTCGGCGAGGGTCGCCTTGGCCTGGCGCAGGGCCAGGCTGAAGCGGTCCTGGTCGATGGTGAACAGCACGTCGCCGCGCTTGACCACCTGGTTGTCACGCACCTCGACCTTCTGGATTAGCCCGGACACATCCGGGGCGATCTGGATCACGTCGGCGCGGATGTGGCCGTCGCGGGTCCAGGGGGCGAACAGGTAGTAGCCCACCATCTGCCACACGAGCACGGCGGCGAAACTCACGACCAGCAAGGTCAGGACCACACGGCCCAGGGTCAGCAAAGGTTTTTTCATGGCAGCATCAGGTTTCGGCAAAAGTGGTCGACCGCGCCCAGCATCACGGCGTAGAGGGCAACGTTGAACAAAGCCCGGTGCCAGACCAGGCGGTAGAAATGCAGGCGCACAAGCAAAGCGTGCACGCCCAGAAACAGCAGGTAGGTGAACACCATCATCACCAGCAGCGTGGGCAGAAACACCCCGCTGATATCCAGATCACCGATCACAGTGGGGCTCCATCGATGCCGGGGGGCAGTTGCGGTTGTTCGGTCGGCTCGAGCATCACCTCGACCCCAGGCAGCAAGGCCAAGCGCAGGCCACTCAGGGCATGCAGCAGGTGCACGCGGGCATCGCCGCGGTCGTTGTGGTCATCCAGCGCCAACCCTTGCCGCGCGCGCTCCATGTTGCGCAGCAACGTGGCCGGGGCGTGCAGGCGTTGGTTGGCGCGCAGGCAGGCGGCGTAGTGGGCGCCGACTTCCTCGATGACCGTGGCCAGGCGCTCACGGGCCTGCGGGTTGGCGCGGGGCATGTAGGCCAGCAAGTCGAGCAGGTTCAGGCCCACGCGCAGGTCACGCAGTGCCACGCCGCTGTCCTGGCCGGTCTGCGACAAGCGCGGCAGGTGCTGCATCAGGCGGTCGAGCATCTGTACCCCGACCTGGCGGTGTTCGGCCAGGGTGGCGGGCTGGGTCATCTCGACGATGTCGCGCCAGGCGAAGCGGGTCATGCGCTTGGCTGCCAACTCGACGCCGAACGGGCGCAGCAGCAAGGTCCAGATGAACGCGAACAGCAGCCCCACCGGGCCGGCCAGGTTGGCGTTGATAAAGGTCAGGAAGTCTGCGTCGTACGCGCCCTGGATGCTGATGAAGGTGGCGGTGTTGACGATGGTCAGCAAGGTGCCGAGGTAGAAGCGCGGCTGCACGGTCAGCGTGCCGACGCAGATGAACGGCACGGCGAATGCCAGCACCAGCATCGGGAAGTCGTGCAGGTTGGGCAGCACCAGGAACAGGTAGACGCTGGAGAAGATCACCGACATCAGCGTCCAGAAGAAGAACCGGTAGATCTGCGGCGCCGGGTCGTCCATCGCGGCAAAGAAGCTGCAGGCCACGGCCGCGAGGATGACCGCACTGCCGCCGTCGTTCCAGCCGAGCAGAATCCACAAGCCGCTGGCGACGATGATCGCGGTGACGGTGGAGAACACCGAGTACAGCATCAGGCCCCGGTCGAAGAAGGGCGTCAGGCGGCTCAAGCGCCAGTGGCGGTAAGCAGCGCGCCAGGGCGTGGCGTCGTCCTTGCGCAGGGCGTGCTGGAGGGTGCAGCAGTCTTGCCAGAGGTCGACCCACTCGGTCAGGCGATACAAGGCGTTGGACAGCAACAGGCCGGCGCGCTGGTCCAGTGCGGCGGCGCTGGGTTGCAGGCGGGTGATCTGCTCGTGCAAGGCGGCCCAGGGCGCCAGGGAGGCATCGTCGGCAGTGCCTTTGAGCCACTCGCGGGCCTCGGCCAGCAACGGTTGCAACTGGGCGAACTGCAAAGGCGCACGGCCTTCGAGGGCGACCAGGGCGTCGTCCAGGGCGTCGATCACCGGCAGCAGGTGGATCATCCGCCCACGCAGCTCGCTGGCGTTCTTCAGGGTGTGGGGGCCGGCACCCTCGTGGCCGAGCTGGCCGATCATCATTTCCAGGGTGTTGAACGTGGCCACCATCGAAGCACGCATGCCGCCCACCTTGTCGGCGGCGACGTCACGGGCCAGGTAGGTATCACTGTAGCGGATCGCCTCGGCAAACCAGTTGCCGGTCGAGCCGACCACCACCGGGGCCAGGCGGCGCGGCCAGAAGATTGCACCGACCACGGCCGCGCAGACGATGCCCAGGCAAATTTCCTGAGCCCGCGACGAGGCCACATCGAACACCGCGGTGGGGTTGTCGACCACGGCCAGGGCAATCATCGGTAGCGTGTAGCCCGCCAGCATCAGCACGTAGTTGTTGGCGGTGCGCAGGTTCAGCGAGAGGAACAGCAAGGTGCCGGTCCACAAGGCGATGGCGACGCTCAGCAACAGCGGCGACTGCACCAAGGGTGGCACCAGGAATATCGCCCCGCCGGCCCCGAGCAAGGTGCCCAGGGCGCGGTACAGGGCCTTGGAACTGGTCGGGCCGACGAACGGGCTGGAGACGATGTAGACGGTCGCCATCGCCCAGTACGGGCGCGGCAGCTGCATGAGCAGGGCAATGTACAGGGCGATCATCGACGCGGCGAAGGTGCGCACGCCGTAGAACCAATCGCGGGCTGGGGGTACTGAGCTGAAGAATCCGTTCATGCTGCCCCGCCGGGTGTGCCGAGGCCAGCGGCTTCGAACGCGCGCAGCACGCGCAAGGCGGCCTCGAGGTCAGCCTGGTCGATGCCCTGCAGCACCTCACGGCGCAAGCGCACCAACTCGGCTTCGATGGATTCGGCCAAGGCGCGGCCTTCGGCGGTCAGGCTCAGGGCCTTGGCGCGGCGGTCGAGAGGGTCCTCGCTGCGGCACACCAGCCCGGCTTTGCACAGCTGGTCGAGCAGGCGTACCAGCGACGGGCTTTCGAGGCCAGCGGCCTGAGCCACCGCCACCTGGTGCACGCCGTCGCCCAGGCGCACGATCATCAACAGCGGCGCGGCGCAGGCTTCAGAAATGCCGTAGGCCGTCAGAGCCGCGTGGCAGATGCGCCGCCAATGGCGAGCGGCAACCACCATGCCGCTGCTGACTTGCAGGCGCAGGAGATCAAGGGTCATGAAAGGAACCAAGGATATTCATAGTTTGCTAACTATCAATATACGCCTGGCCCTCCCCCTGCCGTCAACAGTGGGCGACGGGTAGCGTGGGTGAAATTCTGTTCATGCGTGGTCTTTAGCCCGTGCGCGCTCTGTGTGTAGGAGCGGCCTTGCGTCGCGAAAGGGCTGCGAAGCAGCCCCAGCAATATCTGCATAGACGATAGAATCTGGGGCTGCTTCGCAGCCCTTTCGCGACGCAAGGCCGCTCCTACATGGGAGTGCGTTGCGGGCCGAATTTGCTTTAACAATCAGGGCTGGACCTGGTCTTCCAGCTTCATCGTCAGCGCCAGCGTACTACCCATCTGCACGGCCCGGTCGCGCCAGTCCAGGTACCGCGCGCGGTCGCGGCTGCTGAAGTGCACCGCCAGCTCCTCGGCCGCCTGCATCACCCCGGCCGCAGCCGCCAGCTCAAGCCAATACAGCGCGCCTTTGATATCAGCCTCCACATACAGGCCATGCATCAGCCGGTACCCCACCTCGAACCGGCACCGCGCTTCGCCCCGCTGGGCACCGCGCAAAAACCATTGGTAGGCCTGCACCAGGTCGACCTGCCAGTCCAGGTCGCCATCGCACACTTCTTCTTCATACAAGTCACCGAGTGCGGCGGCAGCATGCAACATGCCGCGGTCAAACGCCTGCCGATAACACTCGGCCGCCTGCACGTAAGACGTGTCGATGCCTTTGCCGAAGTAATGCTGCTGGCCCAGGTTGAACCAGGCCGCGGCGTTACCCTGCAAGGCCGCCATGCGCAACAGGTGGCCGGCCAGCACGGTGTCGGCACGCCAGTACTTGCCATTGAGCCAGATCCAGCCGAGGTCATTCAGTGCGGCCACGCTGCCTTGCAGCGCTTGGCGGCGCAGGTCGGCGTACACACCCTGCAAATCGCTGGCCTCGTCCAGGCGGCTGACCAGCAACGACCGCTGGCTGGGCAGCCCGACCCCGGCAAACAGCCGATGACGCCTCCCGGCAGGGGCTGGCGGGGCGATGACCCGCTCTGGCAGAAGACGGGCAAGCAGCGAATGGATATTGCTGGCAGCAGACATGTTCATCCTCATTGAACGACACACAACCTCGACCTCGGCTGTGATGAGGCGTGATTCTGCGTGACGTCACGACAAAACCTGTCGCGAACGATTCGGCACGAGGCAACCAAATGCGACTTCCTTGATCTGAGCAGGCTGTGGCCAATTGCCATGCCCCGCTCGTGCCGCCATCCTATTGCGGCAAGCCTAGACAAGGACGTTATCTTTTGCCGTTCGCCACCACTCGCGCCACCCTCAGTCGTCAGTGGGCGTTGCTGCGCCAACTGCCCAGCCGCTCCCCAGGCATCACCAGCGCCGAGCTGGTGTGGCGCCTGCGTGATGTGGGGTTCAATGTCAGCAAACGCACGGTTGAGCGCGACCTCAACGAGTTGTCGCTGATTTTTCCGCTGGAGCGCAATGACAAGAGCATACCGTTCGGCTGGCACTGGTCGTCGAGTGCCGTGGGCGAGCTGCGCGGCAATTTCGACTTGCTGACGTACTTGCGCGGTGATGCGCTGCAGCCGGCCCAAGGCGAGGGGGTAGAGCTGGTGGCGCGGGTCAGTGATGCCTTGGCGCGGCAGTTGCGCGAGGCGCCGTTGAGCAGCGACATGCAGCTGACGGCGCTGGAGCATGGGCATCGGTTGCGGGCCACGGTAAGCGATGGCTGGCCGCTGCGTTGGTGGCTGCTGAGCCAGGGGGATGGGGTGGTGGTTGAGCAACCAGAGGGGTTGCGCGAAGAGATCGGCAAGATGCTGAGCAATGCGGCGGCTCAGTACCAGAATCCATAGCCTGTATCGGCCTCTTCGCGGGCAAGCCCGCGAAGAGGCCGATACAGGCTTACTGGCTAGCGCTGCATCCCCCACCGCCGCACGGTCAGCCGCTCCAGGGTGTTGAACACCAACCCCTCGACCAGCAAACCAATCAAGATCACCACCGCCAACCCGGCAAACACCTTGTCGGTGTACAGCTCGTTGCGGTTCTGGAAGATGTACCAACCCAGCCCGCCCTTGCCGCTGCTGGCGCCAAACACCAGTTCGGCGGCAATCAAGGTGCGCCAGGCAAACGCCCAGCCGATCTTCAAGCCCGACAGAATCGACGGCAAGGCCGCCGGCACCAGGATGTGCAGCACCAAGCGCAGGCCCTTGAGGCCATAGTTGCGACCGGCCATGCGCAACGTCTCGGACACCCCGAGAAAGCCCGCATACGTATTCAGCGCCAGCGCCCATAGCACCGAGTGCACCAGCACGAAGATCAAGCTGTTGTCGCCCAGGCCGAACCACAACAGCGCCAGCGGCAGCAAGGCGATTGCCGGCAAGGGGTTGAACATGGAGGTCAAGGTGCCCAGCAGGTCACGGCCAAGCTGGGTCGACACCGCCAGGCTGGTCAAGCCGAACGCCAGCACAATACCCAGCACATAGCCCTTGAGCAGGATCACCAGCGACACGCCGACCTTGGCGGGCAACTCGCCACTGAGCAGGCCGTCCCACAGCGCAGCAGAGGTTTGCAGAAAGCTTGGCAGCAGCAGGTCGTTGCCTTGATAGCGGGCCACGGCCTCCCACAGCGCGGCGATCACCACCAGGATGACAGCCTTGCGCAGCCAGCCTTGCTGCCACAAGCGCTGGGCTAAGGGCAGTTGGCGTTCCAGAGGCACACTGAGCAGCGGCTCCAGCTGCACCTCGTATTCCTGACGTACAGGTGTAGTGGTCATGGCTGAAGCTCCTGTCAGTAGGCGATACGGATATCGTTGAAGCCAAGGTCGTCGGCCTGCTCGGGCGTGTCCGCTTCATCGAACAACAGGCGATGGATACGCCGGGCACTGGCCTGGAAATCGGCGGCGCCCAGGCTGCCAAGGTCGTATTGATGGCTGTGTACCTCGGCCCGTACCCGGCCTGGGTGCGGCGACAGCAGCAAGATGCGGTTGCCGACCACCAGCGCTTCTTCGATGGAGTGGGTCACGAACAGCAGGGTAAAGCGCACCTCTTCCCACAGCAGCAGCAGCTCTTCCTGCATCTTGCGCCGGGTCAGCGCGTCCAGCGCGGCGAACGGCTCGTCCATCAGCAGGATCTTCGGCTGGGTGGCCAAGGCCCGGGCAATCGCCACGCGCGCCTTCATGCCGCCAGAAAGGGTGTGTGGGTAGGCATCGGCAAAGGCGGCCAGGCCGACTTTGTCCAGGTAGTGCAGCGCCCGGTCCTCGGCCTCGGCACGCTTGAGCTGGCCCGATACCAGCAAAGGGAACATGACGTTCTGCTTTACCGTCTTCCAGGGTGGCAACTGGTCGAACTCTTGAAACACCACGATGCGGTCAGGGCCGGGGCCTTTGACGGGCTGACCCTGCAGCAGAATCTGCCCTTCCTGGGGCTCGATGAACCCGGCCACGGCCTTGAGCAAGGTGGACTTGCCGCAGCCCGAAGGCCCCAGCAAGACGAAACGGTCGGCGCGGTCGACTTCGAAGCTGACCTGGTGGGTGGCCCGCACCACGCGTTGCGCGGTGCGGTATTCGAGGCTGAGGTTATCCACCGAGAGCAGCGGTGGCGTGGCGACACGGCTCAGGTTGCTGGCCGCGTGGCCTGGCAATGGGGCGGTCATGATCGATCAGCTCCCTTGTAGCGGGCGTTCATCCTGGAAGAAGTAATCCTTCCACGACTCCGGCTTGTGCTTGATGGCGCCAACCCGATACAGGAAATCCGCCAGTTTGTAGGTGTTCTTCGGCGTTACCGTGAACTCGTACTGCGGGTTGTCGATCAGCTTGATCAGCACATCGCGGTCGATCTTGGCCTTGGTCACGCGGATGTACGTGTCAGCAGCGGCGGCCTTGTCCTTCTGGGCAAAGTCTGCGGCCTCGGCCAGCGCGTCGACGAAGGCTTTGTAGGTCTTGGGGTTGTCCTTACGGAATTTTTCAGTGGCGAACAACAGGGTCGGCGAGTTGGGGCCAAGCAGGTCGTAGCTGTTGAGCACAACGTGCACATCCTTGTTGGCCAACGCCTGGTCCTGGAACGGCGGGTTGGAGAAGTGCCCGTTCAGTTCGGTGCCACCGGCGATCAGCGCGGCCGTGGCATCGGGGTGCGGTACGGCCAGGGTGTACTTGTCGAGGCGGTTGTATTCCTTGTCGCCCCACTGCTGGGCGGCGGCGTACTGCAGGAAGCGCGACTGCACGGAGACGCCCACGGCTGGCACGGCGATGCGGTCTTTCTCGGAGATGTCAGCGATGGTCTTCACATTCGGGTTGCTGCTGACCAGGTAATACGGGAAGTTGCCAAGCGAGGCGACCGCCTTCACGTTCTGCCGGCCTTTGGTGCGGTCCCAGACGGTCAGCAGCGGGCCAACGCCAGCACCGGCGATATCCACCGAGCCGGACAACAGCGCATCGTTGATGGCCGCGCCGCCCGAGAGCTGGGCCCAGTCGACTTCAATGTCGACGCCCTGTTCTTTACCGTGTTTTTCGATCAGGTGCTGGTCACGCACCACGTTCAACAACAAGTAGACGATGCCGAATTGTTCCGCGATGCGGATTTTGCCTTCGGCCTGGGCCACGGCGGGGGCCGCCAGGCTGCCGACGACCAGGCTCGCGCCCAGGCCAATGCTTGCCGCCAGGCGGCTGATGGATTTACGCATGGTGTGTTTCCTCAGTCGTCAGAACGGGGCATCGCCCTGGATGGTGGTGCGATAGAGCTTGCGCCGCAGGTGCGCCGGGCAGCCAGTGGCGAGGTGGATCAGCGAACGGTTGTCCCAGAACACCAAGTCGTGGGGCTGCCACTGATGGCGGTAGATGTTCTGCTCAAGCACGCTCAGGGCATACAGCTGCTGCAGCACGTCGCGGCTTTCGTCGTCTGGCAGGCCGACGATGCGGGTGGTGAAGCCTTCGCTGACGAACAGCGCCTTGCGGCCGTTTTCCGGGTGGGTGCGTACCACCGGGTGGATCACTTCCTGTACTTGGGCCAATTGCTCGGCGCTGAGGGCCGGGCGCCAGTTGCCTTCGAACTTGGTCTCGGCATACCGGGCCGTGTAGGAATGAGCCGCGTCGCGGCCGGCGATTACCTTGCGCAGGGCTTCGGGCACGGCGTCCCAGGCTTTGTGCATATCGGCGAACAGCGTATCGCCGCCCTCGCTGGGCAACTCCTGGGCATGCAGCATCGAACCCAGGCTGGGGAGCTCTTTATACGACAGGTCCGAATGCCAGAACTTGCCAGCATCGCCCAGGCCGACGTTGCGACCGTCTTCGACGATGTTGGAAACGATCAGGATTTCGGGGTGCCCGGTCAGCAGGAACTGCTTGAGCACATGAATCTGCAGCTCGCCGAAACGGCGGCTGAAGCTGATCTGTTGCTCTGGGGTGATGCGCTGGTCGCGGAACACCAGTACATGGTGATCGAGGTGGGCGCGATGAATTTGGGTGAAATCCTCGGCGTTGACCGGTCGGGTCAGGTCCAGGCCGATGATCTCGGCACCGACGGCACCGGAGAACGGGCGGATTTCAAAGCTTTGCGGCTGGGCGCTGTCGATGGACGACAAGGCGTTCGAGGCGGCGGACATGGTTCACTCCCACGCAGTGCGCGACGTCAAAGGCGCGCAACGATCAGAAACGCACGGGGATTTCCCGTGTGGGTTCAAGTCGTGCGGCGCATCGATTGGTCGACGGGTACGCAGTGGGAGCAACTATAAAGTCATAAGAAAGATATTTTAAATATCTTTAATGAATAACCATATCACTGTAGATCGGGGCTGATCCGCGGTCAGATCAACCCGCCCTGCTCTTCTTCATCGATCAGGTTGTTCAGGCTGCCCAGCGCCTTGCGCGCCTTGGAACGGTTAAGCAGCTTGGCCTGCGCCCCAGCCGGCAGGTCGGTGATGCTGAACACACCCTTGGCGGTCAGCACATCGATCAAGTCTTCAAGCACGCGGATCATGTCCAGGTCACTTTGCTTGAGCTCTTTGAGGCTGTTTTCCACTTCGTCGTCGGCAAACCATTCCTGAACGTCGGCATGGTCAGCAGGGAGTATTTCGGTGAATTCGTCAAAAGAGGCTGCTTCTACCCGCAGCAACTGGCCGCTAGCGTTGCGTTGCACGTAGAACATGGCGGTGTCCCTCGTCACGTTGGTTCCTTGTAGGTAGACAGCAGCATAGGCAAAGATTCCCGGGCACGCAGGCCCGGCGCACGAGTATGCGCTGTCAGGGGAAGGCAGGAAAGAGCCGGCACCCACCCGGGCGGTCGTTTCGACCGCCCGGGTGGGCTGAGCATCAGCTGTCTTTGTTATCGATACGGATGGTCGGGTCGCCACCGCTGATCAACGAGTTGATCGAGGTATTGGACCAGTTGACCCCTTCCAGCTTGATCGTCACATCGGCGTTGGCCAGGCCACCAGTGGCGTTGAGCTTGCCCTCGCTGCTGACCTGCAGCGTCGAGGTGCCGTCCACCGTGGTGATCTTCAGGTAGTTGTCGATGGTGCTGCCCTTCTCGAACTGAAGCAGATCCTTCAGATCGATACGGTCACCCTCGGCCACCTTGAAGTCCTTGATCACGTCGTTGCCGACATCGCCCGACTTCCACACGAAGGTGTCCGCACCGCTACCGCCGATCAGGATGTCATCGCCTTGGCCACCGATCAGGATGTCCTTGCCGGTACCGCCCAACAGGATGTCGTTACCTTTGCCACCATCGAGCGTGTCATCGCCACCTTGGCCGAAGAGGATGTCGTTGCCATTGCCGCCCGACAGGAAATCCTTGCCGTCGTTGGCACCGGAGATATCGAACTCGGTGTAGTGCTCGGTGATGTACTGGTGGACATTGTTGGTGGTGATGGCACTGGCCTCGACACCGCTCTTCTGCGCAACGTACGCCTGCAGGGCTTGGTAGCCCTCGCTGACGACACCGTTGAGGGTGATCAGGTCACCGAAGATGATGTCGTTGCCGTTGCCGCCATCGACCTTGTCGGCGCCTGGCAGGGTCGCCTCGGAATGCCCGAGGATCGCGCTGGCCAGGTTGGATGGGTCGATATTGGCCTGCGGCTTGCCGGCGCTGTCGTATGGCTTCAGGTCAGTCAGGCTGACATCGCTGTTCAAACCAATTGCCTGCACCTTGCTTACACCGTTAGTCCCACCCAAGAGGGCGAAGCTGGCAGACGTGTTGTTCGCCGAATCCCAGTAGTTATAGGAATCGGCATAACCGGTACCGCCCAGGCCGGAGAACTCGTAGGTGCCATCCCCTTGAGCATGAATCGTCCCGATCGTGCGGGTGGAATCAAGCACCAGGTTGCCCCAACGGTTTTCTGTGTAGGTCAGCACTTTGAGGCTGCCTTCGCTATTGATTTCAACTTTGTGCGTTGCGTCGGCCCAGACACTGAAGGTGTCACCCACCTTGTAGTTGTTGACGTTGACTACGTCATCCAGGTACTTGCCGCCGCTCCACAGGCGGTAATTGGTCGTTTCATTGGTCTGGTAATAAGTCGGCTTACCGTCGGTGATGAAGTAGGTCAGGTTCTCTGCA
This sequence comes from Pseudomonas kermanshahensis, assembly GCF_014269205.2. Taxonomy (NCBI): domain Bacteria; kingdom Pseudomonadati; phylum Pseudomonadota; class Gammaproteobacteria; order Pseudomonadales; family Pseudomonadaceae; genus Pseudomonas; species Pseudomonas kermanshahensis. The sequence goes on along the minus strand of NZ_JABWRY020000003.1, from coordinate 2,571 downwards.
CCGCTGTTACCGGTAGCCATGGTGCTCTTGAAGAAGTTGGCCGTGGTTTTGAACACATCCTCATAGTTGGTACCACCGCCGTAGCTTGAACCACCCACCATCGAGTCCAACACCGCCTGAAGCTTGGCCAGTGCGTCGGTATCGGCAAGGTTGACCGCCACGTTCTTGTTTACCTGGGTATCGAAGTCGGCGATGAAGATATTCACCGTCCCCGAGGTATCAGCGCCCAGGCTGGCTTTCAGCGTCTGGAACACCGATGCCAACTGCGCCTTGGCCGCGGCGACGGACTGGTTGCTCATACTGCCCGAGCTGTCGACCATGAAGGCGATGTTGTAGTTCTTGCCCGCCACCACGTTCAGGCCAGCCACGTCGGCGACGATGATGTCGTTGCCTTCGCTGCCATTGATGGTGTCATCGCCCGAGGTACCCACCGTCGCCTTGTAGGTGGCGCCGTAGACAGTGACCGGGATCTTGCCGGTGATGCTGTCTGAACCGCCGAGGCTTTCGGTGGCCGTGGAGGTGACTGTGATGTCGAACGTGCCTTTGTAGTACGCCGGCGGGGTCAGGGTCAGGCCGCTGAGTTTCCAGCCTGTCACGTCCACCGGCGTACCGCCGACAGTCACGGTGTGGCCCGCGCCATCGCTCAGCACAGTCCCTTTCGGAATGCCGCTGAGGGTCACGCTCAAGGTCTCGGAACCATCGGTGTCGGTCAGGCCGGTGCTGATGCTGACCAGCTTGACCGAGCCACCTTCCGGCCCTTCGTTGAGCTTGTAGCCGTCGTAGTAGCTCTGGCCATTGACGGTGTGCAGATCGGACACGCCCAGGCCAGCGTTGGCCATCTCGGTCACGTTCTGGTACATCGGGATGTTACTGCTGCTCAGGTCGGTGACGGCACCGGAGCCCGCCTGAATGTTCAGGTCATAGCTACCAGGGCCTGATTGGTTGGCGTGGTAAACCTCGATCGGGTAGTAGCCGCTGGACGTTGGGGTGAAGGTGCCAGAAATCTGGCCACCCGCGCCCCAGGTCGCAGTTACCACGGTCTTGCCACCAATGGTGACCACCAGGCTGTCATCGGCGATGCCGCTGAAGGTGTAGGTCTTGCCGGCTTCCAGGAAGAGCAGGCCCGACGTTTTCGAACCGGTGCCAGCGGTGACGCTGCCATCGGACTGCACGTTGGTGGTGGTCGCACTGGAGGTAGCACTGCCGGAGTTGGCGAAGACCGTTTTCAGCGCGTCGCCAGTGATGCCGTTGCCGTCGGTACCCAGCCCTTTGAGGGTGGTCCAGACTTCCTTGGTCAGGCCTTTGGACACGACATCGGTACTGCCAATCGTCAGGGTCGGTTTGTCGGCCACCGGACTGATGTCGACCTTCATGGTCACTTCGCTGCCCAAGTTGGTGCCGTCGTTCGGCTTGTACTTGAACTGCGCGTAGTCAGCCTGTTTGTTGCCGACGCCCGAGCCGCCATAGCCGTCGGTGCCCGACTCGTTCGCCTTCGGCACGAACTTCAGGTAGTTGCTGGTGATGTCGGCCTGGCTGACGACCTGGCCCGCTTTCACATCGACCCATGCGGTGCCGTTGTAGAACTTCAGGCTACCGTCGACCGGCAGCGAGGTGATGGTCACGAACAGGCCGGTGTTGCCATCGGCATCGGTGACCTTGAAGTCGTTCCAGGTGAACAGGTAGTCGGTGTCTTCCACGCCATTGACCGCGCCGCCAGTCGAAACCGGCAGGTGGTCGTTGTCGAGGATGTTGGTGGTGACACTCGCCTTGGTGCTATCGACCTGCAGGTTTTCGAAGTTGCCACCGGTGGCAGCGCCGATGGTCACGGTGAAGTTCTCGGTACCTTCAACCAGCTTGTCGTCGATGGTCTTGATATCGAACGTGACGCTGCTGCTGTTGGCCGGGATCTTCACGGTGGTGACCGCGGTGTAGTCCTGGCCGTTAGCGGTGCCGCTGTAGGTCAGGGTAACGGTGACTTCCGTTTTAGCCGGGCTGCTCAGGGTCAGGGTGTATTTGCCGGTTTCACCTTCGGTCAACGAGGTGGTGCCGGTGATACCGATGGTGGTCACATCGCCCTGGTTGCCAGTGCCTGGGGTGCCGACACCTGGCTCGTCGTTGACCACGGTGGTGGCTGTGGTTTTGTCCAGCGTCAGCTGCTCGAACTTGCTGGCACCCGCGCCGCCTACCGACTGCAGCGCCAGGCCGACAGAGGTCTGGCCGATATACACATCATCCGGCGCAGCCACGTTGACGAAGCCTGTTGCACTGTTGGCCGGCACGTTGATGACGGTTTTGCCGTCGCTCAAGGTGAAGGTCAGGGCGCCGTGGTTGTTGATCGGCAGGCCATCTTTGCTGGTCAGAGTAACGGTGTAGGTGATCACACCGCCTTCGGTGACCGAAGGCGTGGCGGTCAGCTTGGCGATGACTTCGTTCGAGGTGTCCTTGATGTCCACCGAGGCCGAAGGCTTGCTGACGACCAGGTTTTCGAACTGGCGGCCGTCCGGCACGCTGGTGCCGGTGATGCTGACGGTCAGTGAGCCGGCATCGACGTACACGTCTTCGCCTTGAGCA
>NZ_JABWRY020000002.1:327500-408544 GCF_014269205.2 Pseudomonas kermanshahensis | reverse complement strand
GCTAAACATTCACCGGCGAACACCTTGTAGCCCAATACCTATCCATCAGGCCAAAAAAAGGGCCAACCCCTGCCAAGAGATGTGGCCCATAAGCTCTCAAAGAGAGTCACTTGCCTGAAGAGGATTGCCGAATCAGCGCGCGGTAATCACCGCCAGTTTGCTGATCCCCGCACGTTCAATCGCCGCCATGGCCCGCGCCACTTCGCCGTAGTTCACGCCATCATCGGCCTGCAACTGCACACGAACTTCCGCGTCCTTGGCCTTGGCCGCCTTGAGGTTGGTCTCCAGCAGGTCCGGCTGGATCTCGTCCTTGTTGATGAACAACTTGCCAGCCCCGTCGATGCTCACCACCAGCGGGTCTTTCTGCTCCACCGGTGCCACCGCCTCGGTCTTGGGCAGGTTGATGGGGATGGCGTTGGTCAGCAGCGGCGCAGTGACGATGAACACCACCAGCAGCACCAGCATGACGTCCACCAAGGGCGTGACGTTGATTTCACTGAGGACTTCGTCGCTGTCCTGGGTCGAAAAGGCCATATCAGGACGCCTCCTTCACCGGCTGGGTGAAACCGGCCTGGGCTTTGTGCACGGCAGGGTGCACCAGTACCCGGAAGGCACTCTTCTGCGCCAGGCTGTAGAAGTCATGGGCGAAGTCGTCCAGGTCTGCTGCAGTCAGCTTGAGGCGGCGCAGGAAGTAGTTGTAAACCAGTACCGCTGGCACCGCGACGGCGATACCTACCCCCGTGGCCACCAGTGCCGCGCCGATCGGCCCGGCCACGGTCTCGAGGCTGGCGGAACCTGCCGCACTGATACCCTTGAGCGCTTCCATGATGCCCCACACGGTGCCAAACAAGCCGATGAAGGGCGAGGTACTGCCGATACTGGCGACCACCGCCAGGCCGGTTTCCAGCGAACGGCGCTCGCGGACGATCTGCTGGCGCAGAGCGCGTTCGAGGCGGTCCTGGTGGTTGATGGCGTGGCTCAGGTCGTTGGCCTGGGTGGTATCGCCGACGGCAATAGCGGCATAACCGGACTGCGCAACGCGGGCGGCTGGGCCAGGCAGCTCATGGCTGATTTCGGCGGCCGAGTCCAGGCTGGAGGCTGCCCAGAATTGCTGGTGGAAGCGTTTGTCCTGGTTCTTCAGCCGCACGAACTGCACGACCTTGACCAGGGCCAGGCCCCAGGTGACGACAGAGAAACCAACCAGCAGCCAGATGACTGCGCTTTCAACGGATTCGAGGGGGGATGCCAACAGGCTCATGATGATGTCTTCCTATGTTCTGCTGATTCTGTGAAATGCGTTAGCGAAGCTTGAAGTCGATTGGCACGCTGACCCACCCGGTCTGGGCCACGTCGCCTTGCTTGGCGGGGACGAAGCTCCAGCGCTTGACGGCGGCCAGCGCAGCGGCGTCCAAGGCATCGCGGCCACTGCTCTTCTGCACCTGGATCTGCCCCGGTTTGCCACTGGGCAACACCTCGACGCGCAACAGCACGGTGCCTTCCCAGCCGCGGCGCTGGGCCATCTGCGGGTACTCTGGCGCCGGGTTCTTGAGGTACGCGGCGTTGGCTGAAGCCGGTGTCACCGGCGCCGGCGCGGGTGGCGCAGGGGCTGGCGGTGCCGGGGCTGCAACGGGTGGCGGTGGCGGTGCCTCGACCGGTTTCGGCTGCGGCTTGGGCGCCTGCTTGACCACAGGTTTAGGGATCGGTTTTGGCTTCGGTTTGGGCTTGGCGGCCAGCTCGTCGACTACCGGTGGCGGCGGCGGTGGCTCGACCACCGGCGGCGCGGGTGCCGGGGGTGGCGGCTCGACCACGGGCGGCGCAGGGGCGGCGAACTCGATGGTCATGGGTGGCACCTGGGGCGGCACCACGGGCAGCTCAGGCGTCGGTGCCTGGCTGACCCAGTAGGCGGCGGCGCCGTGCAGCGCCAGTACCAGCAGCGCCAACGCCAGCTTGTCGCGGCGCTTGAGGCCGCTGGCAGGCGTGCGTTGCAGGCGCTGCTGGCCAAGCGGAAGACGAAGCGTGCGTCCAAGCTCGACCAGGTCGCCCGGTGCCGGGCGCCATGGCTGGTCGTAGGCTCTGACGGCCGTCTGGACATTACCCATTGATCAAACTCCTGGGGTCTCGATTCAGGTGTGTGGCTGAATCATCGGGGCCAGAGGCTTATCTCTTAAAGTAATGTTTCAAATTATGGTTAGAACTTAATTGAATATTGTTTTTGAGCGATCGTGTGAAAGCCACGGATTTCGCGGGCTGTGGGCTGGAGGGCGATTAGCGATGCTTTGTGGGCATGCAAAATATTCGCGTAAGGCATGAGATTGCGGCGAGGGCTGCGCCCTCGATTCGCAGCACAAGGCTGCTCCTACAGGGAATCGCGGTGCAGCATTGTGCTGCGGAAGGGTGCGAAGCAGCCCCAGCAATCCACCCGGCAATAAAAACCCGGGACAGAGCCCGGGTTCGATACGCTGGGGTAGCTTAGATATCCGCCACCTTCTGCCACACCTTCGGCCTGAAGAACAGCGTCTCCCCGCGTGCCAGGCCGGTCAAGCTGTCGTGGTCCTTGACCACTTCGGCCTCGATCAGCTCGCTCTGCCCTTCCACCTTCAAGGTCACCCGGGTGGTCGCGCCCAGCGGGCGGATATCGCGCACCTCGGCGGCATGGTGGCCTTCGGTTTCATGGCGCGACAGCGACACTTCGTGCGGGCGGAACAGCACGTGGTGGCCTTCGCTCAAGGCCAGGCGGTTGGAGTCGCCGAGGAAGTGGTAGACGAAGTCGTTGGCCGGCTGCTCGTAGACTTCACCCGGCGAGCCGATCTGCTCGATCACACCCTTGTTCATCACCACGATGCGGTCCGCGACTTCCATGGCCTCTTCCTGGTCATGGGTGACGAACACCGACGTCAGGTTGATATCTTCGTGCAGGCGCGCCAGCCAGCGGCGCAGCTCTTTACGCACCTTGGCATCCAGGGCACCGAACGGCTCGTCGAGCAACAGCACCTTAGGCTCTACCGCCAGGGCGCGGGCCAGGGCGATACGCTGGCGCTGGCCACCGGAAAGCTGCTCGGGGTAGCGGTCGGAGAGCCAGTCGAGCTGGACCATGTTCAGCAGCTCATGCACCTTTTCGGCAATTTTGCTTTCGCTCGGGCGCTCGCCCTTGGGCTTCATGCGCAGGCCGAAGGCGACGTTGTCGAACACGCTCATGTGGCGGAACAACGCGTAGTGCTGGAACACGAAGCCGACGTTGCGATCACGCACGTCGTGGCCAGACACATCCTCGCCATGGAACACGATGCTGCCGTCATCCGGTGTTTCCAGGCCGGCAATGATGCGCAGCAGGGTGGTCTTGCCGCAGCCGGACGGGCCGAGCAAGGCCACCAGCTCACCGCTGTGGATATCCAGGTTGATGTTGTCCAGGGCCTGGAAGCTGTTGAAGCGCTTGCTGACGTTACGAACTTCGATCGACATGAATTATTCCTCCGCAGCGCTATGGCGCAGGCGGTTAATACGGTTCTCGCTCCACTGCTTGAGCAGCAGGATGAAGAGCGCCAGGATCAGCAACAGGCTGGCCACGCTGAAGGCCGCGACGTGGTTGTACTCGTTGTAGAGGATCTCCACGTGCAGCGGCAAGGTGTTGGTAACGCCGCGGATATGGCCGGACACCACCGACACCGCGCCGAACTCACCCATCGCCCGCGCCGTACACAGCACCACGCCGTAGATCAGGCCCCATTTGATGTTGGGCAGGGTCACATGCCAGAACATCTGCCAGCCATTGGCGCCCAGCAGGCGCGCGGCCTCTTCTTCCTGGGTGCCCTGCTCTTGCATCAGCGGGATCAGTTCACGGGCAACGAATGGCACGGTAACGAAGATCGTCGCCAGGACGATGCCCGGCAGCGCGAACACAATCTGAATGTCATGGTCCTGCAGCCAGGGGCCGAACAGGCCCTGCGCGCCGAACATCAGCACGTAGACCAGGCCCGCGATCACCGGCGAGACCGAGAACGGCAGGTCGATCAGGGTCACCAGCACGCTCTTGCCACGGAAGGTGTACTTGCTCACGCACCACGCCGCGCTGACGCCAAACACCAGGTTCAGCGGCACCGAGATGGCCACGGCAAACAAGGTGAGCTTGAGCGCCGACAAGGCGTCGGGCTCGAAGATCGCCTCGAAGAAAGTGCCGAAACCGTTTTTCAGCGCCTGCGATACCACGATCACCAGCGGCAGCAGCAAGAACAGCGCGAACACCAGCCAGCCAAGGCCGATCAGGATGCGCCGCGAGGTGGCGCTGCCACGGCGGGCGGCATTGGCGGCGGCGGTAGCGCTCAGGGATGAACTAGACATAGCCGGCCTCCTTCAAGGGGTTTCGATGCGGCGCTGCAGCAGGTTGATCAGCAGCAGCAGGATGAAGGAAACCACCAGCATCAGCACGCCGATGGCAGTCGCTCCGGTGTAGTCGTATTGGTCGAGCTTGACCATGATCAGCAGCGGCAGGATCTCGGTCTTCATCGGCATGTTGCCGGCAATGAAGATCACCGAACCATACTCACCCACCCCACGGGCGAAGGCCAGGGCAAAGCCGGTCAGCCAGGCAGGCAGCAGTGCCGGAGCCAGGATGTGGCGGAACACCTGCAGCGGCTTTGCGCCCAGGCAGGCGGCGGCTTCTTCGACTTCACGCGGGATGTCGGCCAACACCGGCTGGACAGTGCGCACCACGAACGGCAGGGTCACGAAGGTCAGCGCCAAGGTGATGCCAAGCGGTGTGTAGGCGATCTTGAAGCCCAGGTCGGTGGCGAACTGGCCAACCCAGCCCGCCGGGGCGTACAGGGCTGTCAGGGCGATACCGGCCACGGCGGTAGGCAGGGCGAACGGCAGGTCGATCATCGCGTCGATGATCTTGCGCCCGGGGAAGGTGTAGCGCACCAGTACCCAGGCCAGCAGCGTACCGATCACACCGTTGATGATGGCGGCGAACAGGGCGGTGCCGAAACTCAGCTTGAGCGCGGCGATGACCCGCGGCGCGCTGATGATGTTCCAGAACTGCTCCCAGGTCAGCTGCGAGGCATGGATGAACATGGCCGCCAGCGGAATCAGCACAATCAGGCTGAGGTACACCAAGGTGTAACCCAGCGTCAGCCCGAAGCCGGGTATGACGGGGGAAATACGACGTGACATAAGTATCCCTGGTTGAACGCACGAAGCCCGGAATCAATCCCGGGCCGGTGCAGGCTTCTGAATCTTGGGGCTGCTGTGCAGCCCATTCGCGGCACAAGGCCGCTCCCACAGGGGAGCGCGGTTCCTTGTGGGAGCGGCCTTGTGCCGCGAATGGGCCGCACAGCGGCCCCGTTTTTCCATAACCGCTTACTGTGCCTGATAGATCTGGTCGAACACACCGCCATCATTGAAGAATTTAGGTTGTGCAGTCTTCCAGCCACCGAAGTCCTTGTCGATGGTGACCAGGTCCAGTTTCGGGAATTGCTTGCCGAATTCGGCAGCGACCTTCTCGTCACGTGGGCGGTAGAAGTTCTCGGCGGCGATCTTCTGCCCAGCCGGGCTGTACAAGTGCTTGAGGTATTCGGTGGCAATCGCAGTATTGCCCTTCTTCTCAGCGTTCTTGTCGACCACGGCCACCGGTGGCTCGGCCAGGATCGACAGCGACGGCACGACGATTTCGAACTTGTCGGCGCCACCGTCTTCCTTCAGCGCCAGGAAGGCTTCGTTTTCCCAGGCCAGCAGGACGTCGCCCTGGCCGTTGTTGACGAAGGTGATGGTCGAGCCACGGGCGCCGGTATCGAGCACCGGCACGTGCTTGAACAGCTCTTGCACGTAAGCCTTGGCCTTGTCTTCGCTACCGCCGGTCTTCAGGCCATAAGCCCAGGCGGCGAGGAAGTTCCACCGGGCGCCGCCAGAGGTTTTCGGGTTCGGGGTGATGACCGAGACGTCTTTTTTGATCAGGTCGCCCCAGTCTTTGATGCCTTTCGGGTTGCCCTTGCGCACCAGGAACACGATGGTCGACGTGTACGGGGTGCTGGCGTCCGGCAGGCGGGTCTGCCAGTTGTCCGGCAGGGTCTTGCCGAGCTTGGCGATTTCGTCGATGTCGCCGGCCAGGGCCAGGGTCACCACGTCGGCGCGCAGGCCATCGATTACAGCGCGGCCCTGTTTGCCCGAGCCACCGTGGGATTGCTGGATCTTCACCTTGTCGTCCGGGTGGGACTGCTGCCAGTGCTTGATGAATTCGGCGTTGTACTGTTGGTACAACTCACGGGTCGGGTCATAGGACACGTTCAGCAGTTCGTAGTCCTTGGCGATTGCGGAACCGGCAAAAACAGCACTGGCCAGGGCGGCGAGCGCATAACGGCGGATGGACATGGTGAAGCTCCCGATTGGCATTTTTCTAGTTTTAGAGGTGTGGCGCGATCAGCCGGTCTTGTTGCCGGGCTGTTGCAGGCGGAACTTCTCCTTGCGCTCGATCTGGACGACCTGAGCGTTGTGCACGGTAATCTCCACCGCACCGAAACGCAGATCGCGCAGGGCGCTCTGGATCTCACGCAGAATGGTGGCTTCGTCCTGACCGTCGATGCTACGCAGAGATGCACTCATGCTCGTTCTCCTTGGAGTGAGGTTGCCGGGCAGAGGTTTGAAGGGGATTTGCGCCTGGCTTGAGGGCAATAGTAGTGAGGCGGGGATATTCTTAAAAATACTGTTTAAGAATGTTTATATAACCGTTTTTACAAGCCACACATTTCCCCTGTAGGAGCAGCCTTGTGCTGCGAAGAGGCCGGTACATTCACCTTCAAAAACGGATGGCTGTACCGGCCTCTTCGCAGCACAAGGCTGCTCCCACAGGGGGATGCGTGGTCAGGATGAGTGTTTTTCAGGCTCGCGGATTTTGTACCAGGCCACATACAGCGCCGGCAAAAACAGCAGCGTCAGCAAGGTGGCCACGATGATCCCGCCAATCATGGCGTAGGCCATCGGCCCCCAGAACACCTCGCGGGCAATCGGGATCATGCCCAAGCTGGCCGCGGCCGCCGTCAGCAAGATCGGCCGCCGCCGGTGGTTGGTGGCCTCCACCACCGCATCCCACGGTGACAACCCCTGCGCCTCGAACTCATCGATCTGGGTCACCAGGATCACCGAGTTACGAATGATGATACCGGCCAGGGCCAGAATCCCGAGAATGGCCACAAAGCCCATCGGCGTACCCGTAGGCACCAACGCCAGCACCACCCCGATCAAGCCCAACGGCGCCACGCTGACCACCAGGAACAACTTCTGCACGCTGTGCAGCTGGATCATCAGGAAGGTCGCCATGAGGAACAGCATCAGCGGAATGACCTTGCGGATCGGCCCTTGCGCCTTGGCGCTCTCCTCCACCGTACCGCCGGTCGCCACCTCGAAGCCGACCGGCAGTTTGCTGGCGAACTCGTCGATCTTGGGCTTGAGCTGAGCGACCAGGTCGGTGGGCTGGATGTCGCCATTGACCGACGCCTTGATGGTGATGGTCGGCTTGCGATCACGCCGCCAGACCAACGGCTGTTCCAGCTCGTAACGCACCGTGGCGAAGGCCAGCAGCGGAATCGAGGTGCCATTGGGGGTGAGGATCTGCAGGTTCTGCAAGGTATCGGGCGAGCCACGCTCGCTGTCTTCGGCACGGGCGACCACGTTGACCAAGTAGATGTTGTCGTTGACCTGGGTAATCGGCACGCCGGTGACGATGCTGTTCATCACGTTGGCCACGTCTTCGGACGACAGCCCCAGCTGACGCGCTTTGTCTTGGGCAATCTCGATGCGCAGCACTTTGCCCGGCTCGTTCCAGTCGTAGATCATCTCGCCGATGTGCTCGTTGGCATCGAGCAAGGTGGCGAGCTCGATGGCGTGCTTGCGCACCTGGTCGATGTCCTGGCCGCTGACCCGGTACTGGATCGGCCGGCCCACCGGCGGGCCCATCTCCAGCGATTGCACGTTGGTGCCGATGCCGACGAACTCTTCGCGCAGCAGTTTCTGCAGGCGATCCATCATACCCTGGCGCTCTTCGAAGCCTTTGCTGACGATCACCAACTGCGCGTAGTAGGGGTTCTGCAATTGTTGGTCGAGGGGCAGGTAGAAGCGGATCGCGCCCTGGCCAATGTAGGTGCTCCAGCGCACCAGGTCCGGGTCGTCCTTGATCCTGGCCTCCAGCCGGTCGACGACTTTACGGGTCTCTTCGATCGAGGCGTTTTGCGGCAGGTTGAGGTCGACCAGAATTTCGGGCCGGTCGGATGAAGGGAAGAACTGGTTCTGCACGAAGCGCTCGCAGAATATCGCCAGCGCGAACAGCAGCACGGTGCCAATGATGGTCAGCCAGCGGTTGCGCATGCACCACAGCAGGCCGCCCTCGAATGCCCGGCCTACGCGCCCGGGTTCGGCCTCGTGGGCTTTGACCTTGCTGCTGAGGATATGCACACCCAGCACCGGGGCGAAGAACACCGCCACCACCCACGACACGATCAGCGCCACGGCGATCACCGCGAACAGTGTGTAGGTGTACTCACCTGCCGAACTGGCGTTGAGCCCGATCGGCACGAAGCCGGCCACCGTCACCAGGGTACCGGTCAGCATCGGAAACGCCGTCGAGGTGTAGGCAAAGGTCGCGGCCTGCTCTTTGCTCTCGCCCATTTCCAGGCGTGTGACCATCACCTCCACGGTGATCATCGCATCGTCCACCAGCAGGCCCAGGGCGATGATCAAGGCGCCCAGCGAGATCCGTTGCATGGTGATGCCGCTGTACTCCATGAACACGAAGACCATGGCCAGCACCAGCGGGATCGAGCAGGCCACCACCAGCCCGGCGCGCACGCCGAGGCTGACGAAGCTCACCGCCAGCACGATCACCACGGCCTCGAAGAGTGCGCTGGTAAAACCACCCACCGCCTGTTTGACCACCACGGCCTGGTCGGACACGGTGTGCACACCCACCCCCACCGGCAAGTCGGCGATCACGCTGTCCATCTTCTTCTTCAGCGCGGCGCCGAACACCTGGATGTTACCGCCCGCCTTCATGCCGATGGCCAGGCCAATGGCGGTCTGGCCGTTGTAGCGGAACATCGGTGACGGCGGGTCGACGTAGCCGCGCTCGATATCGGCAATGTCGGCAAGGCGGAAGAAGCGGTCATTGATCCTCAGGTTGACCGTTTCCAGGTCCTTTTCGGAGGCGAACTGGCCGGTGGTGCGCACCGAAATACGTTCGGGGCCCGCCTCGATAACCCCTGCCGGGGTCACCGCGTTCTGCGATTGCAGCGCCTGCATGACCTGGCGCTGGTCGATACCCAAGGCTGCCAGTTTGCGGGTGGAGAAGTTAAGGTACAGCACTTCGTCCTGGGTGCCGACCAGCTCGATCTTGCCGATGTTGGGCACTTCGCGCACTTCGGCGCGGGCCTGCTCCACGTAGTCCCGCAGTTGCCGCAAGGTCAGGCCATCAGAGGTGAAGGCATAGATCGAACCGAACACATCACCGAATTCATCGTTGAACGCCGGGCCCTGGATGCCCTCGGGGAATTGGCCGCGGATGTCCTGGATCTTCTTGCGCACCTGGTACCAGATGTCCGGGATGTCCTTGGCCTTGGTGGTGTCGCGCAGGTACACGTAGACCGTTGACTCGCCCGGGCGGGTGTAGCTTTTGGTGTAGTCGAGCGAATCCAGCTCTTCGAGCTTCTTCTCGATGCGGTCGGTGACCTGGTACAGGGTTTCATCCTGGGTCGCACCGGGCCAGCGGGTCTGGATGACCATGGTCTTGATGGTGAACGACGGGTCTTCCTCACGGCCCAGGTTGAAGTAGGAAAAAATCCCCATCAGCAAGCCGACGAACATCAGGTACCAGACGAACGATTGATGCTTGAGCGCCCATTCGGACAGGTTGAAGCTTCCTTTCATTGCGCATCCTCGTCGAAGGTGACCTTCTGGCCAGGCTTGAGGCTGTTGACGCCGGCAGTCACCACGCGCTCGCCTGGCTGCACGCCGGAGGCGATGACGATGTGTTCGCGGGTGCGGTCGATCAAGGCGACATCCCGGGTCGCCACGGTTTTCTGCTGCGTGTCGATCACCCACACCTGGGTCTTGCCGTCACGCTCGAGCAAGGCGCTCAGGGGCAGTTCACTGCGCGGCGTGACCGCAGAACTCAGGCTCACGCTGATCGCGGTGCCAAGGTGGAAGGCGGCAGGTGTGCTGGCCAGGGTCAGGCGTGCACGCCGGGTGCGCGTGGTGGCGTCGGCTTGCGGTTCCAGCTCGCGCAACGAGGCCGTGGTGTTGATGCTGGGGTCGAGCTGCGAGGCCACGGTGAAGGTGAGGCCCTTGTCGAGTTGCTCGCCCACGCCGATCGGCAGGTCGATCACGGCTTCCTTGACGTCTGGCCGGGCCAGGGTCACGACAGCCTGGCCCGCCGTTACCGTTTGCCCAGCTTCGGCCTGCCAGGCAGTGATCACCGCCGCGTGGTCGGTGCGCAGGGTGCTGTAATCAAGCTGGTCACGCGCCTGGCTGACCGCCGAGCGTGCCTGCTCCAGCGCCGCACCGGTGGTTTTCAGGTTGGTCTGGGCAATGTCCAGCTGGGCCTGGGCGCCGACACCGCGGTCGTACAGCTGCTGCTGACGGCGCGCGTCGGCCTGGGCGTTTATCCACTGCGCCTGGACCTTGGCCAAGTCGCCTTCGGCGGCGCGCAACTGGTTCTGCTGGTCGGTGGGGTCGAGGGTGGCCAGTGTGTCCCCAGGTTTCACCTGCGCCCCCACATCAAGCCAACGCCGGGCAATACGCCCGGACACGCGAAAGCCCAAGGTGCTCTCGAAGCGCGCCTGAATGCTGCCGGCAAAGCGCCCAAGTTGCGCTTGCACCTGCGGTTCGACCTTCACCGAAAGCACCGGCCGAACGGGCTCGATCGCTTCTTCCTCAGAGCTGCAAGCAACCAGCAACAGCCCGACCGGGAGCATCAACAGCAAGCGCTTCATGGCGCATCCCCCGCAGCCTTTTCATCGATTTTTTCAACCTGCATGCCGGGGTGCAGCAATTGCCCGCCATTGACCACCACGGTCTCCCCGCCTTTGAGGCCTTTGGCGACCACGATCTTGCCGGTGAGGTAGCGCGCCACTTCAACCTTGCGCAGTTCGACCTTGTCGCCCTCGCCCACCACCCAGACGGCAGGCTCATGCAAGGCCTTGGTCAAGGCCGACCAGGGCAGCTCGATGCTGGAGCGCCCCTGGGTATTGGCAGTGGCCGTCACCGGTGAGCCCAGCTGCATGCCGGGCGGCACGTTGCGCAGGCCAACCTTGACCTGCACCGTGCCACTTTGCGCTGAAACGGTTGGCGTCACTTCGCGAACGAAGCCTTGCGCCTGGACGTTGGGGTCATCGAGCAGCTTCACGATCACCCCCTCATCGCTTGGCGGTGCCACCAGCAACGATTCATACACGTTGAACACTGCATCACGGTCGCCATCGCGGGCGAAGCCGAAGATCGGCATGGTGGCCTGCACCACTTGGCCGACCTCGGCCTGGCGCTCGGTGATCACGCCGGCGGCTTCGGACACCAGCGCGGTGTAGCTCAGCTGTTCATTGGCATTGGCCAGCTGCGCCTGGGCGGCCTTGAGCGCGCTCTGGTTGCTGCGCAATGCGGCTTCGGCGGAGTCGTACTCGCTCTGGCTGGTATAGCCCTTGGGCAGCAGCTTTTGCTGACGCACGAAAGCCGCGGCCGTCTGCGTCACGCGCGCTTGGGCGGCGAACACCTCGGCCTTGGCCGAGTCGACGTTGTTCTGCAGGTCTTTCGGGTCTAGCCGTGCCAGTACCTGGTTGGCCTTGACGTGATCGCCCACATCGACGCTGCGCGAAATGATCTTGCCGCCCACACGGAACGACAAGTCGGTTTGCACCCGCGCTTGTACGTCGCCGGTCAAGGTCACCCTGGCAGCGAAATCGGTAGGCTGGACCTGTTGCACACCGACCCGAGGCAGCATCTCGGGGGTTTCTTCCTTGCTACAGCCGGTGAGCATGTACAGCACACTCAGGCCTGCCAGCACCAGTGGACGCGTCACCCTCATGCAGGCTCCTAGCTTGCGCACAAATGATTTGTGAGATGCGACTGTCAGCGTAGTTCAGGGTTCAGTAAACGGCGATACGGCCTGTTCGCCATATACCAAAGCGCCCCATGCTCACCACAGGAGTCAATGGCGGGTTGATGTGCTGAGTTCACGGGCCTCTTCGCGGGCAAGCCCGCTCCCACAGGAAATTCCACTGGCTTGAAACTGTGATGTACCTGGAAAGTCCACTGGCTTGAAAGCTGTGGTGTACCTGTGGGAGCGGGCTTGCCCGCGAAGAGGCCTTTCGAGACACAGAGCCATCCCTGCCATATCCAGAAACCATCAGCCACCGTGCAATGCCACATCAACCGCTATGTTTCAGGGGGACTTCGCCATCAAGGAAGATCCCGATGTGTCCAGCCCAATCCAAACTGCTTCGCCGGGGCCGCTTTTCAGAACCCGGCAGGCTCTACCTGCTGACGACGATTACCCATCAGCGCATACCGCTGTTTCACGACTTCCATCTTGCTCGCCAAGTGGTTAGGCAGCTACGCCTCTCGGATCACAATCAGGACTTCCGGTCATTGGCCTGGGTGGTGATGCCGGACCATCTGCATTGGTTGGTCGAGTTGAAAGAAGTGACCTTGAGTACGCTGATGCGCAGGTTCAAGTCCCGTACAGGGATAGCGCTGCGCAGAGCAGGCGTAAGGCACAAGCCAATATGGCAGGCAGGCTATCAAGACCATGCACTGCGGCGAGAAGAGAGTGTGGTGCATGTCGCCCGGTACATTGTTGCCAACCCCATGCGGGCGGGGCTGGTCGACAGTGTCAGGGAATACCCCCACTGGGATGCAGTGTGGCTTTGAATTCGTGCTGAAACATTCGCGGGCAAGCCCGCTCCCACATGAACACCACAGACCTCAGGCTTGTGGATATCCCTGTAGAAGCGGGCTTGCCCGCGAAGAGGTGGGTCAGACCGGCGCAGCTGCTGCCGTCGGGCGCTTGACCTGTGGCTGCGAGACGTTTGCCGCAGCCCCTTCTTCGATGGCCTGCTGAATCGCCTTGCGACGGTGCTCTTCAGCGCGGCGGCTGAAGTACCAGACCATGAAGGTCACCAGCGACACCGACAACAGGATCAGGCTGGCCACGGCGTTGATCTCTGGCTTCACGCCCAGGCGCACCGCCGAGAACACTTCCATCGGCAAGGTGGTCGAGCCCGGCCCGGACACGAAGCTCGCCAGCACCAGGTCATCCAGCGACAGGGCAAACGACATCATGCCGCCCGCCGCCAGCGATGGCGCGATCATCGGGATGGTGATCAGGAAGAACACCTTCCACGGCTTGGCACCCAGGTCCATCGCCGCTTCCTCGATCGACAGGTCCAGCTCACGCAAGCGCGCCGACACCACCACCGCCACGTACGCCGCACAGAACGTGGTGTGGGCGATCCAGATGGTGACGATGCCACGCTCTTGCGGCCAGCCGATCATCTGCGCCATGGCCACGAACAGCAGCAACAGCGACAGACCGGTGATCACTTCGGGCATGACCAGCGGCGCGGTGACCAGGCCGCCGAACAGCGTGCGGCCCTTGAAGCGGGTGACCCGGGTCAGCACGAAGGCCGCCAGGGTACCCAGCGCCACCGCTGCCACCGCCGTGTAGCAGGCGATTTCCAGCGAGCGCATCACCGACCCCATCAGCTGGGTGTTGTCGAGCAGGCCGACATACCACTTGATCGACCAGCCCCCCCACACTGTCACCAGCTTCGAGGCGTTGAACGAGTAGATCACCAGGATCAGCATCGGCAGGTAGATGAACAGCAAGCCGAGCACCAGCATCAGCTTGGAGAAACTGAAGCGCTTCATGCCCTGCCCTCCATTTCTTTGGCCTGGCTGCGGTTGAACAGCAGGATCGGCACGATCAGGATCGCCAACATCACTACCGCCAGCGCGGACGCTACCGGCCAGTCACGGTTGTTGAAGAACTCTTGCCACAGCACCTTACCGATCATCAGGGTTTCCGGGCCGCCCAGCAGTTCTGGGATCACGAACTCGCCCACTACTGGGATGAACACCAGCATGCAGCCCGCGATGATGCCGTTTTTCGACAGCGGCACGGTGATCTTCCAGAAGCTGTTGAAGGTGCTCGAACCCAGGTCCGATGCGGCTTCCAACAGGCTCGGGTCGTGCTTCACCAAGTTTGCGTACAGCGGCAGGATCATGAACGGCAGGTACGAATAGACCACGCCGATGTATACCGCCAGGTTGGTGTTGAGAATCTGCAGTGGCTGGTCGATCAGCCCCAGCCACAGCAGGAAGCTGTTAAGCAGCCCGTTGTTGCTGAGGATGCCCATCCAGGCGTAGACGCGGATCAGGATCGCCGTCCAGGTCGGCATCATGATCAGCAACAGCAGCACAGTCTGCGACTCTTTGCGGGCGTTGGCGATGGCATAGGCCATCGGGTAGCCGATCAGCAGGCACAGCAAGGTGCTGAAGAAGGCCATCTTCAACGAGCCCAGGTAGGCCGAGATGTAGAGCTCGTCTTCGGTCAACAGGCCATAGTTGGCCAGGTTGAGCACCAACTGGATCTTGTCTTCGACGTAGCTGTAGATCTCGGTATACGGCGGGATCGCCACGTCGGCTTCGGCAAAGCTGATCTTCAACACGATGAAGAACGGCAGCATGAAGAACAGGAACAGCCAGATGAACGGCACGCCGATCACCAAGTGCCGCCCCTCCGGGGTCAAGCGCTGGAAGGCTCGCTTGAGCTTGCGCAGTTTCATGACCGCAGTACCACGCCGCTGTCGTCTTCCCACCACACGTACACTTCATCGCCCCAGGTCGGACGTGTGCCCTGGCGCTCGGCGTTGGCCACGAACGACTGGACGATCTTGCCGCTCGGCAGCTCGACGTAGAACACCGAGTGGCCGCCCAGGTAGGCGATGTCGTGCACCTTGCCGCGCGACCAGTTGTGCTCGCAGGTCGGTTGCTGGGTCGTGACCAGCATCTTCTCCGGGCGCAGCGCGTAGGTGATGTGCTTGTCTTCGACCGACGTGGTGATGCCGTGGCCAACGTAGATCTTGCGTTCCAGTTCAGGGCTGGCAATGATCGCGTGGCCTTCGGCGTCGTCGACCACTTCACCTTCGAACAGGTTGACGTTGCCGATGAACTCGCACACCAGGCGGCTGGTCGGGGTCTCGTAGATGTCCACAGGCGAGCCGATCTGGGCGATCCAGCCCAGGTGCATGATGGCGATGCGCTGGGCCATGGTCATGGCCTCTTCCTGGTCGTGGGTCACCATCACGCAGGTCACGCCCACGCGCTCGATGATTTCCACCAGCTCAAGTTGCATCTGCGAACGCAGCTTCTTGTCCAGGGCGCCCATCGGCTCATCGAGCAACAGCAGTTTCGGGCGTTTGGCCAGCGAACGCGCCAGGGCCACACGCTGGCGCTGGCCACCCGACAGCTGGTGCGGCTTGCGCTTGGCGTACTGGGTCATGTGCACCAGCTTGAGCATCTCGGCCACACGGGCGTCGATGTCCGCCTTGGGCAGCTTGTCCTGCTGCAGGCCGAAGGCGATGTTCTGCGCCACGGTCATGTGCGGGAACAGCGCGTAGGACTGGAACATCATGTTGATCGGCCGCTCGTAGGGCGGCATCTCGGTGATGTCGACGCCATCGAGCAAGATACGCCCTTCGGTGGGGCGCTCGAAGCCAGCCAGCATACGCAGCAAGGTCGATTTGCCGGAACCGGAGCCACCCAGCAGGGCAAAAATCTCACCCTTGCGGATTTCCAGGGACACATCGTCCACCGCTACCGTTTCGTCGAACTTTTTCGTGACCCGGTCGATCTTGACCAGCACCTGCTTGGGTTGCTGGCCACCCTCGAGGGCTTTCTTATAGGCTCCGGAGGCAACTGCCATGAGTGAAACTCCCAACAAGATTTTTGTGCCCGCGCGGCCTGTTCTGCAGGGGCCGCGGCGGGTCTGGATTGTTACTTGCCCGACTTGACCTTGGTCCAGCTACGGGTCATCAAGCGTTGCACCTTGGGCGGCAACTCACTGTTGACGAACATCTTGTCCAGCACTTCCTGCGGTGGGTAAACCGCGGCGTCAGTCCTCACGGCCTGGTCCATCAGGTCGCCAGCCTTGGGGTTCGGGTTGGCGTAACCGACGTAATCACTGACCTGGGCGATAACCTCAGGTTTCAGCAAATAGTTGATGAAGGCATGTGCCTCTTTGACGTTCTTGGCGTCCTTGGGGATCGCCAGCACGTCGAACCAGAGGTTGCCGCCTTCTTTGGGAATCGCATACGCCAGGTTCACGCCCTTCTTGGCTTCTTCGGCGCGGGCCTTGGCCTGGAAGATGTCGCCAGAGAAGCCCGCCGCGACGCAGATGTCGCCGTTGGCAAGGTCGGTGATGTACTTGGACGAGTGGAAGTAGGTGACGTAAGGGCGCACCGCCAGCAGCTTCTGCTCGGCAGCCTGGTAGTCCTTGGGGTTGCTGCTGTTGGGGTCCAGCCCCATGTAGTTGAGCACCGCCGGGAGCATTTCGTCCGCCGAGTCGAGGAAGGCCACACCACACTTGGAGAGCTTCTTCATGTTCTCGGGTTCGAACAGCACAGCCCAGGAATCGATGGTGTCGACGCCCAGCGCAGCCTTGACCTTTTCAACGTTGTAACCAATACCGTTGGTGCCCCACAGGTAAGGCACGGCGTACTGGTTGCCCGGATCGTTCTTTTCCAGGCGTTTCATCAGCGCCGGATCCAGGTTGGAATAATTGGGCAGCAGGCTTTTGTCGAGCTTCTGGAACGCGCCCGCCTTGATCTGCTTGCCGAGGAAATGGTTGGACGGCACTACCACGTCATAGCCGGTGTTGCCGGCCAGCAGCTTGCCTTCCAGGGTTTCGTTTGAGTCGAACACGTCCTGCACGGGCTTGATACCCGTTGCCTTCTCGAAGTCCGCGAGTGTGGTCGGGCCGATATAGTCGGACCAGTTGTAGAAATGCACCGTAGGCGCCGCTTGGACGCTGCATGCCAGCGTCAGGCCCGCTCCAGCCATCAAGGCCTTGCGTAATACAGAAATAGACAAGTGGGTGGTCCTCACAATCAGTGCCTGGGTAGCGGCAATGTGGCCGCACACGCAAAACCGGCGCGCAACTTACCTTCGCAGCTTCGATGCCGCAATCATCAATTGCCTTTCATGGCCTCTGGGCCGGGCAACCCCGGCCCAGAGCGCCTTGCATCGGGCTTACTTGCCCGACTTGATCTTGGTCCAGCTGCGGGTGATCACACGCTGCACAGAAGCGTCAGGCGCAGCGATCGCGTACAGCTGCTTCTTCACTTCGGCAGGCGGGTAGATGCTCGGGTCGCTGGTGATGTCTTTGTCCACGAACTGGGTGGCGGCAGCGTTGCCGTTCGGGAAGCGCACGGCGTTGGTGATCTCAGCCATGATTTCCGGCTGCATCAGGAAGTCCATGAACTGGTAGGCAGCGTCTTTATGCTCGGCATCTTTCGGGATGGCGACCATGTCGTAGAAGGTACCGGCACCTTCTTTCGGAATGACGTAGTCCACTTTGACCTTGTCGCCAGCTTCGTGGGCGCGGGCCTTGGACTGCTCCAGGTCACCCGAGTAACCGACGGCCACGCAGATGTTGCCGTTGGCCATGTCGCCGATGTACTTGGAGGAGTGGAAGTAGGTGATCGAAGGACGGATCTTGAGGAACAGGTCCTCGGCGGCCTTCAGGTCTTCCTTCTTGGTGCTGTTGCTTGGCAGGCCCAGGTAGTGCAGCGCGGCCGGGATCATCTCGGTCGGCGCATCCAGGAAGCTCACGCCGCAGCTCTTGAGCTTGGCGATGTTCTCAGGCTTGAACACCACGTCCCACGAATCGATCTTGTCCACGCCCAGCGCGGCCTTGACCTTCTCCGGGTTGTAGCCAATGCCGATAGAGCCCCACATGTACGGGAAGGCGTGCTTGTTGTCCTTGTCGCTGGCATCGCCAACGGCCTTGAGCAGGTCGGTGTCGAGGTTCTTCCAGTTCGGCAGTTTGGAACGGTCCAGTTCCTCGTACACGCCAGCCTTGATCTGCTTGGCCAGGAAGTTGTTCGACGGCACGACGATGTCATAGCCCGACTTGCCTGCCAGCAGCTTGGCTTCCAGGGTTTCGTTGCTGTCGAAGACGTCATACTTGACCTTGATGCCGGTCTGCTTCTCGAACTTGGCGATGGTGTCCGGAGCGATGTAGTCCGACCAGTTGTAGACGTTCAATACCTTGTCTTCAGCCTGAACAGCGGTCGCCATGGCACCCATCAGGGCGGCGGCCAGCAACGTCTTGCCCATTTTCTTCATGCGTCATGCTCCAGATTTTTTTGATTAGCCATCCGTTCAGCTGCCAGGTCCCGCAGTACACGCGTCGGGCGACTGAAACAGTCGCTAGTCTGGCAAGTTACAAGGCGCTGTTTCAAGGAAAGCAGCCCCTTGTAACCAACTAATGTCACAACGCTAGCCTAGCAGGTGCTCATCTGATCGCTTCGAGGGTCAGGTCGAGGCACTTGCGCGCCTTTTCCACCAGCTCGTCGATCTCTGCATGGCTGATTACCAGCGGTGGCGCGATGATCATGGTGTCACCGACCGCACGCATGATCAGGCCGTTCTCGAAGCAGAAGTTGCGGCAGATCATGCCCACGCCCTTGCCTTCGTAACGGCTGCGGGTGGCCTTGTCCTTGACCAGCTCGATCGCGCCGAGCAGGCCCAGGCCGCGTACCTCGCCCACCAGCGGGTGGTCTTGCAGCTCACGCAAACGCTTTTGCAAATACGGTGCCGCTTCTGTGCGCGCCTGCTCGACGATTTTTTCGTCGCGCAGAATGCGCAGGTTTTCCAGGCCTACGGCGGCCGCGACCGGGTGCCCTGAATAGGTGAAGCCGTGGTTGAAGTCGCCGCCTTCGCTGATCACCTTGGCCACGGTGTCACGCACGATCACACCGCCCATGGGGATGTAACCGGAGGTCAGGCCCTTGGCGATGGTCATCAGGTCTGGCTTGAGGTCGTAATAGTCGGAGCCGAACCACTCGCCGGTACGGCCGAAACCGCAGATCACTTCGTCGGCCACGAACAGGATGTCGTACTTGGCGAGGATCTCCTTGACCTTCGGCCAGTAGGTTTCTGGCGGGATGATCACCCCACCGGCACCCTGGATCGGCTCGGCGATGAAGGCGGCGACGTTGTCTTCGCCGACCTCGAGGATTTTCTTCTCCAGTTGCTCGGCAGCCCACACACCGAATTCGTCCGGGCTCATGTCGCCGCCCTCACCGAACCAGTACGGCTGCGGGATGTGCACGATGCCCGGAATCGGCAGGCCGCCCTGCTCGTGCATGCCGCTCATGCCGCCCAGGCACGCACCGGCGAAGGTGGAGCCGTGGTAGCCGTTGATGCGGCCGATGATGGTCTGCTTGTGCGGTTTGCCCTTGAGTGCCCAATAGTGACGGACCATGCGCAGCACGGTGTCGTTGCCTTCGGAGCCGGAGCCGGTGAAGAACACATGGGTCATGCCTTCCGGCGCCACGTCGGTGATGGCTTTGGCCAGTTCCAGCGCAGGCGGGTGGGCGGTCTGGAAGAACAGGTTGTAGTACGGCAGCTCGCGCATCTGCTTTTCGGCAGCCTGCACCAGCTCTTCACGGCCGTAACCTACCGCCACGCACCACAGGCCGGCCATGCCGTCGAGGATCTTGTTGCCCTCGCTGTCCCACAAATGCACACCCTGGGCCTTGGTGATGATGCGCGGCCCCTTTTCCTTCAGCTGTTTGTAGTCGCTGAAGGGCGCGAGGTGGTGCTCGCCGCTCAGGTTTTGCCATTCACGGGTTTGCGGGTTTTTGACGCTCATGTGCTTCTCCGTTATCCGACAGCCGCGCTCCTGCGGCACCAGGGTTGATCAGACAGCAAACAGCAGGAACTCACGCTCCCAGGAACTGATGACGCGTTTGAAGTTTTCGTGCTCGGCGCGTTTGGTGGCGACGTAGCCAGTGATGAACTTCTTGCCCAGGTATTGGACCAGCGCACGGCTGATTTCCATGCGTTCCAGGGCGTCTTCGATGGTCAGCGGCAGGCGCAGGTTGCGGCGTTCGTAACCACGGCCCTGCACCGGTGCACTGGCTTCGATGCCTTCGACCATGCCGATGTAGCCGCACAGCAAGCTCGCAGCGATGGCCAGGTAAGGGTTGGCATCGGCGCCCGGCAGGCGGTTCTCGACCCGGCGGTTTTGCGGGCCGGCATCCGGTACGCGCAGGCCAACGGTACGGTTTTCTTCGCCCCACTCGACGTTCACTGGCGCCGAGGTGTCGGGCAGGAAGCGGCGGAACGAGTTGACGTTGGGGGCGAACAGCGGCAGCGCTTCGGGGATGAACTTCTGCAGGCCACCGATGTGGTGCAGGAACAGCTCGCTCATGCTGCCGTCTTCGTTGCTGAAAATATTTTTGCCGGTGACCACATCAACCACGCTCTGGTGCAGGTGCATGGCACTGCCCGGCTCGCCGGTCATGGGCTTGGCCATGAACGTTGCGGCCACGTTGTGCTTGAGCGCGGCCTCGCGCATGGTGCGTTTGAACACCAGGATCTGGTCGGCCAGGTGCAGGGCGTTGCCGTGACGGAAGTTGATTTCCATCTGCGCCGTGCCGTCTTCGTGGATCAGCGTGTCGAGGTCCAGCTGCTGCAGTTCGCACCAGTCATAGACGTCCTCGAACAGCGGGTCGAATTCGTTGGCGGCCTCGATCGAGAACGACTGGCGGCCAGTTTCCGGGCGGCCCGAACGGCCTACCGGAGGCTGCAGCGGGAAGTCCGGGTCTTCGCTGCGCTTGGTCAGGTAGAACTCCATCTCGGGCGCGACGATTGGCTGCCAGCCTTTGTCAGCGTAGAGCTTGAGCACTTTTTTCAAGACGTTGCGCGGCGACAGTTCGACCGGGTTGCCCTTCTTGTCGTAGGTGTCGTGGATCACCTGCGCCGTCGGCTCGATGGCCCAGGGCACCAGGAACACGGCGTCTTCGTCGGGGCGGCAGATCATGTCGATGTCGGCCGGGTCGAGCAGCTCGTAATAGATGTCGTCGTCGACGTAGTCACCCGTCACGGTCTGCAGCAGCACGCTCTCAGGCAGGCGCATGCCTTTTTCGGCGATGAACTTGTTGGTCGGCGAGATCTTGCCGCGCGTGATGCCGGTCAGGTCGCTGATCATGCATTCGACTTCAGTGATCTTGTGCTCTTTCAACCAATCGGTGAGCTGGTCGAGGTTGTTACTCATAAATACCTCAGGAGGTAAGGTGGTCCGCGCCTTGATTCTGGATGGAGAAGATTGCTAAAGCAAAAACCCCCACGCAGGAGCACAGTGGATACACTGAAAACAAGCGTGTCCGTAATGAGTTTGAAGGGCAGGAAGGCGAATCGAAGCGTGTGAAGCCGCTACGGGGAATGGTCCGGGTGCGCCAAGCGTCAATTATTGCGGCCAGGGCGGCCACACCGTTGACGGTGCGTGCATGAACGACAGGGGTACCCGACGGCACTGCGCAGGCAGTGCTTTCAGGTCGCGACAAGCGGACCATGTGACCCTCGTATTATTGTGTTCTGGGTTGAATCCGAGCTTAGCCTTGTTCATTTTTTTACACAACACCTCCGTAAAAAATAAAACACGGCACGCTTGAGATAGCCCTTCACGCGGGAAATAGCGGATAATGGTTCGCCCCGATATGCAGCAAATCTGCCGTAGATGTGCCATTTCAGGGCATCATGGGGTTGGCTTGACATCAGTAGGGCTTTTCGATTGACTGGTCTTGCAAGCCCCCCTTGATTGATATTTTTAACAACAAAGGTGTTGCATCATGTCGGTACCCCCGCGTGCCGTTCAGCTTAACGAAGCGAACGCGTTCCTTAAGGAACATCCTGAGGTTCTCTACGTTGACCTTCTGATTGCAGATATGAATGGTGTGGTGCGCGGCAAGCGCATAGAGCGCACCAGCCTCCACAAGGTTTACGAGAAAGGCATCAACCTGCCGGCCTCCCTCTTCGCCCTGGATATCAACGGTTCCACCGTCGAAAGTACCGGCCTTGGCCTGGACATCGGCGACGCCGACCGCATCTGCTATCCCATCCCCGATACGCTGTGCAACGAGCCGTGGCAGAAACGCCCCACCGCACAGCTGCTCATGACCATGCACGAGATCGAAGGCGAGCCGTTCTTCGCCGACCCTCGTGAAGTGTTGCGTCAGGTTGTCAGCAAGTTCGACGACATGGGCCTGACCATCTGCGCCGCGTTCGAGCTGGAGTTCTACCTGATCGACCAGGAGAACGTGAATGGCCGCCCGCAACCGCCGCGCTCGCCGATCTCGGGCAAGCGCCCACAGTCGACCCAGGTGTACCTGATCGACGACCTCGACGAATACGCCGACTGCCTGCAGGACATCCTCGAAGGTGCCAAAGAGCAGGGTATTCCGGCCGACGCCATCGTCAAGGAAAGCGCCCCAGCGCAGTTCGAAGTCAACCTGCATCACGTCCCAGACCCGCTTAAGGCCTGTGACTACGCGGTGCTGCTCAAGCGTTTGATCAAGAACATCGCCTACGACCATGAAATGGATACCACGTTCATGGCCAAGCCCTACCCGGGCCAGGCAGGCAACGGCCTGCACGTTCACATCTCCGTGCTGGACAAAGATGGCAACAACATCTTCACCAGCGAGGATCCCGAGCAGAACGCCGCGCTACGTCACGCTGTCGGCGGTGTGCTCGAGACCCTGCCAGCGTCCATGGCGTTCCTCTGCCCGAACGTCAACTCGTACCGTCGTTTTGGCGCGCAGTTCTATGTGCCGAATGCACCGAGCTGGGGCCTGGACAACCGCACCGTCGCGCTGCGCGTGCCGACCGGTTCTGCAGACGCCGTGCGCATCGAGCACCGGGTAGCCGGCGCCGATGCCAACCCGTACTTGATGATGGCGGCCGTGCTGGCCGGCGTGCACCACGGCCTGACCAACAAGATCGAGCCGGGCACGCCGATCGAAGGCAACTCGTACGAGCAGCTGGAGCAGAGCCTGCCGAACAACCTGCGCGATGCCCTGCGCGAGTTGGACGACAGCGAGATCCTCAACAAGTACATCGATCCGAAGTACATCGACATCTTTGTCGCGTGCAAGGAAAGCGAGCTGGAGGAGTTCGAGCACTCGATCTCCGACCTCGAGTACAACTGGTATCTGCATACCGTGTAATTGAAAACGCCGCCCATCAGGGCGGCGTTTTTCTGAGACCGGTGTCGCCTGCTTCGCGGGGCAAGCCCGCTCCCACAAGCCCTCCGCATGGCTCAGGCCTAGTGAGATTCCTGTGGGAGCGGGCTTGCCCCGCGAAGAGGCCGGTACAGGCTTACAAGGACTTCTCGAAAATCTTGGAGTTGCGCTGGTAGTTGTACAGCGATGCCCGCGCCGCCGGCAGCCGCTCCACGCCACTGGGCGCAAAGCCCCGCTCACGGAACCAGTGCGCAGTCCGCGTAGTCAGCACGAACAACGTATTCAGCCCCATCTGCCGCGCACGGCTCTCGATGCGCTCCAGCAACTCATCGCCCCGCCCGCCATGCCGGTACTCCGGGTTCACCGCCAGGCACGCCAGCTCCCCCGCCTCGGAATCGGCAATCGGGTACAGCGCTGCGCACGCGATGATCATGCCCTCGCGCTCGACCACACTGAACTGCTCGATTTCCCGCTCCAGCACCTCGCGCGAACGGCGCACCAAGATGCCCTGCTCTTCCAGCGGGCTGATCAGCTCCAACAGGCCGCCCACATCCTCGATGGTCGCCTCACGCACGACTTCGAACTGCTCCTGCGACACCAGCGTGCCGCCGCCACCGCGGGTGAACAGCTCGGTCAGCAGCGCGCCGTCTTCGGCATAACTGACGATATGGCTACGCGCCACGCCGCCCTTGCAGGCCTCGGCGGCCGCATCCAGCAATTCGCCCTGGTAGTCGCTGCCCAGGCGCAGCAAATGCGGCGCCACCTGTTGTGGCCGCAGCTCACGCACCAGCTTGCCCTGCTCATCCAGCAGGCCCGGTTCGGCGCCGAACAACAGCAACTTGTCGGCACCCAGCTCGATGGCCGCGCGGGTGGCCACGTCTTCGCAAGCCAGGTTGAAAATTTCGCCTGTGGGCGAATAACCCAACGGCGACAGCAATACGATGGAACGCTCGTCGAGCAGGCGGCTGATGCCTTTGCGGTCGACCCGGCGCACTTCGCCGGTGTGGTGGTAGTCCACACCCTCGAGCACACCGATCGGCCGCGCCGTGACCAGGTTGCCGGACGCCACGCGCAGGCGCGAGCCCTGCATCGGCGAGGCGGCGATGTCCATCGACAGGCGTGCTTCGATGGCCAGGCGCAAGGCACCCACGGCATCGATCACACAATCCAGGGTCGCCGCATCGGTGATGCGCATGCCACGGTGGTAGTGCGGGGTCAGGCCACGGTCGGCCAGGCGGCTCTCGATCTGTGGGCGCGAGCCATGCACCAGCACCAGCCGCACGCCCAGGCTGTGCAACAGCACCAGGTCGTGGACGATGTTGCCGAAATTAGGGTGGTCCACCCCATCGCCAGGGAGCATGACTACAAACGTGCAGTCGCGATGGGCATTGATGTACGGGGAAGCATGACGCAGCCAGTTGACGTAATCGGGCATGACAGGGCCTGTGGATAAGTGGACGGAGAACGGCGATACAGGGGGCGTTCAAGATCATCGTCGGAACAGGCTTGCGGTCACGCGCGGTCTCCTCTAGGCAGGAACGAATAAGCTCAATGGACGTTTAGTGCAGGCAATAGTGCCGAATCAAGTCACGCAATAGACGCACGGTAGGCTCGATTCGTGACATTTCCAGGTACTCGCCGGGCTGATGGGCACAGGCGATGTCGCCAGGGCCCAGCACGATGGTCTGGCAGCCCAGCTGCTGAAGATAAGGTGCTTCGGTGCCAAACGCTACCGCTTCGGCGCGGTGACCGGTCAGGCGTTCGGCCACCTGTACCAGCTCGGCGTCCGCAGCCTGCTCGAAGGCAGGCACTTCCGGGAACAGCGGGGCATAGTCGATGCGCACCTCGAACCGCTCCGCCACCGGCGCCAGCTTCTGGCGAATCGCTGCCCGCAGTTGCTCGACATCCATCCCCGGCAACGGCCGCAGGTCGAATTCCAGCGCGCATTGGCCGCAGATACGATTGGGGTTGTCGCCGCCATGGATGCAGCCGAAGTTCATCGTCGGTGTAGGCACGGTGAACTGTGGGTTGCGGAAGGTTTGCTGCCATTCGCCGCGCAACTGCATCAGTTCGCCCATTGCGGCGTGCATGGCTTCCAGGGCGCTGCGGCCGAGGGATGGGTCCGACGAATGGCCGCTGCGCCCGAGGATGTCGATGCGGTCCATGAGGATGCCCTTGTGCATGCGGATCGGCCGCAGGCCCGTGGGCTCGCCGATCACTGCGGCGCGGCCCAACGGTTGGCCGGCCTCGGCCAAGGCACGCGCGCCGGACATGGAGCTTTCTTCGTCGCAGGTGGCGAGAATCAGCAGCGGCTGCTTGAAGTCATGCTCCAGCAACGGCACCACCGCCTCGATGACCAAGGCGAAAAAGCCCTTCATGTCGCAGCTGCCCAGGCCCACCCAACGGCCATCGACTTCGGTCAGCTTCAGCGGGTCGCTCGACCACAGCTGCTCGTCATAGGGCACGGTGTCGCTGTGCCCCGCCAGCACCAGGCCACCCGGGCCGGTGCCACGACTGGCCAGCAGGTTGAATTTGCCGGGGCTGACCTGCTGGATGTCGCACGTGAAACCCAGGTCACCCAACCAGCCGGCCAGCAGGTCGATGACCTGACGGTTGGACTGATCCAGCGCAGGCTGGGTACAACTGACCGAAGGTGCGGCGATCAAAGCGGCGAACTGGTCTTTCAGCGTCGGCAACGGCATGCCTGTACTCCTCGGAAGCGTTGCCCATCATAGGACCATCTGCCGTCTGGAATAAACCGTTGACGGCCGACTCCTGTAGACTCTCTGCCAACGAGCCCCTCCTTCGAGCCTGCGATGCACAAAGAAACCGAACTCAAGCTCCGCGCCAGCCGCGAGACCCTTGCCGCCCTGCGTGAGCACCCCCTGCTGAAAAAGCGCAACAAGTCCGGTTGGCAGACCCGTGAACTGCTCAACCAGTACTTCGACACTCCGGAGCGCGAGCTTTCCGCCGCCCGTGTCGCCCTGCGCCTGCGCCGCGATGGTGATGCAATTATCCAGACCTTGAAGTGCCGCGGGCAAAGCGTGGCCGGGCTGTCCGAGCGCAACGAGTACGAGTGGCACCTGGACAAGGTCAAGCTCGACCTGAAAAAGCTCGACGGCACCTGCTGGCCCGAGCAGTTGGCTGCGCTCGACAAGAAAACCATCAAGCCGCTGTTCACCACTGACTTCAGCCGTGAATACGCCGAAATCGCTTGGGGCCGCGGCAAGAGCAAGGTCGTGATCGAGGCCGCGCTGGACCAGGGCTTCGTGATCGCCGGCAAGCGCAAGGAAGAAATCTGCGAGTTGGAGCTCGAGCTGCGCGAAGGCGCACCTGAAGCCCTGCTGGAACTGGCCGCCGAGCTCGCCGCCAGCCTGCCGCTGATGCCTTGCGACATCAGCAAGGCCGAGCGTGGCTACCGCCTGCTGGAGCCCGAAAGCTACGAGCTGGGCCTGCCGCAGACCGAGCTGGACGCCGAAATGGCCCTGGACGATGCCTTCGCCGCCCTCGCCTGGCAGTTGCTCGGCAGCAGCCAGCGCCTGGCCGAGCAATACCGCCACAATGGCCACTGGCGCCTGCTGCAGGACTGGGTGCAGTCTCTGGCCGAGCTGCGCGCACTGGTCGCCAGCTTGGGCCAGGCCGCACCGCGCGCCACCACCCGCGAGCTGCGCGCCAGCCTCGACGCGCTGCTGGAAGACTGGCGCCCACTGGTGCAGGCCGGCAACGATGACGAAGACATCCGCCGCGCTGCGCCTGAGCAATTCGCCGAAGAACTCGAAGACGTGCGTTGGGGCCAGTTCTCGCTGGAAACCTCGCGCTGGCTGCTGGCCCGTGGCTGGACCGTCGAGCGCAAAGGCCGTGGCGAACGCCAGGGCAAGGCGCAGCTGGCCAGCTGGATGGCGCACCTGCTGGGTGAAGAAGGCCGTTCGCTGAAACTGCCGCTGTACACCCAGCGCCCGGAAGACCTGGCCGAACAGCTGCCGCGCATCGAACAGCTGCTCGCCTGGCTGCACCATGCCCGCCAGGTGCTCGAAGCGCCGCAGATGGACCGCCTGTACGGCGACCTGAAAAAGCTGCACGAGCTGGCTGAACTGCCGCTGTCCGAAACGCCCGACGAGCTGCTTGAAGCCCGTATCGAGCAGGCCCGCGCGGTTGATCAGAGCCGTGGCTGGAAGTACCTGCTCAAGGCCTGATCGGCGTCGCTAGCCCTGTAGGAGCAGCCTTGCGCTGCGAAGAGGCCCGTTTTGCCACAGATTTTTTCTGGTCAAACCGGCCCCTTCGCAGCACAAGGCTGCTCCTACAGGTCGTGTACTACCTCGACAGTGGCAGGCTGGTGGTGGATTTGATCTCCGAAAGCGCCACGATCGAATTGACCTCCTGAATCCCCGGCACATTCGACAGTTTTTCGAAGAAAAACCGCTCATACGCCTCAATGTCCGAGGTAACGATACGCAGCAAGAAGTCCACCGAGCCCATCAGCACATAACATTCCAGCACCTCCGGGAAACCTCGGATCGCCTCGGTGAACTCGGTGAAATTGGAGCGCCCGTGCGCGTTGAGCTTCACCTCTGCAAAAATCTGCGTGTTCAGGCCGATCTTCTTGCGGTCGAGCAGCGTCACCTGCCCACGTATCACCCCCTCCTCCTTCAGCCGCTGAATGCGCCGCCAGCACGGCGACTGCGAAAGCCCCACACGCTCGGCGATCTGTGCGCTGGACAGCGAAGCGTCCTCCTGCAGCAATTCGAGGATGCGCCGATCATAGGCGTCCAGTTCGCTGTGCATTAATAATTCTCCAGATCACGACAATCCAAATAGATCAATCTGCCATACCGGCCAATTGGTCGAATCATAGCGAAAAAATACCCGCCTCAACGTGCAAGAATTTCTCCCACATTTGCGGAGACCAGCATGAACGCACTGCCACGTACCGACGCCTGGGCCGCCAGCAACGCCCACAGCACCGTGCACTACCGCCTGCAGGCCGAGGCCGAGCCCGACAGCTTGTGCCGGGTGCTCAACCTGTTTGCCTTGCAGTTTCTGACCCCACACCACGTGCAGGTCAGCCAACAGGATGACTGGCTCGCCATCGAGATCGGCATTGGCGGGCTGAGCTGGCACCGGGCCGAGGTGATTGCGCAAAAATTGCGCAACTTGGTGTGTGTGGGCGAAGTTAGCCTGATGAACCTGGCGCGCGTGGAGCTGGCGGTGGTGTGACACCGCAAGATCCAGAAACCCTTTGCCCGCCGTAAGCGCACCGCACCCGACTAGCCTTCAACAGGACTCCCCTCCTGGCAAGGACGCCGCCATGCATAGCCCCGACAACCAAGCCCTCGACCTCAAGCGCCTGCTCCAGGCCTTGCTCACCGACCGGCACCTGGACGCCAGCGACACCCTGCTGGTACTGGAGCAGGCCGCGTCACGGCCGACCTGCCACCCTCTGGAGCTCATCGCCGCCCCCGGCCTTGAAGACCGCAAGCACCCCGGCCAGCCCCTGGACCTGGACCGCCTCTGCCAATGGCTGGCTGACAAGATCGGCCAGCCGTTCCTGCGCATCGACCCCATGCAACTCGACATGGCCCAGGTCAGCGGGCTGATCTCCCCCGCTTTCGCCCAGCGCCATGGCATTCTCGTCGTCGCCGCCGACCCTTCCGGCGTCACCGTGGCCAGCGCACAGCCCTATCAGGATGACTGGCAAGCGGACTTGGCCAGGGGCCTGGGCAGGCCCATCCGCCGCGTGCTGGCCAGCCCGCTGCAGATCCGCCAGCTGGGGCAGTCGTTCTTCCGCCTGGCCCAATCGGTACAGGGCGCGCAGCACCAGCAGTCAGCCAGCCTGGGCGAGCTCGAACACCTGCTGGAGCTGGGCAAACGCCAGGCAGAAGCCAGCGCCGACGATGCCCATATCGTGCACATCGTCGACTGGCTGCTGCAGTACGCCATCGAGCAACGCGCCAGCGATATCCACCTGGAGCCCCGTCGCGAAAAAGGGCAGCTGCGCTACCGCATCGACGGCCTGCTGCACACCGTCTACGCCTTCCCCGCTGGCGTCACCCTGGCGCTGGTCAGCCGCCTCAAACACCTCGGGCGCATGGATGTGGCAGAGAAACGCCGGCCACAGGACGGCCGGTTGCAAAGCCGCCTTGCCGGCGGCGGCGAAGTGGAATTGCGCCTGTCGACCTTGCCGACGCCCTTTGGCGAAAAACTGGTACTGCGCCTGTTCGACCCGCAACAGTTGCATGAAGACTTCGACCGCCTGGGCCTGGAAGGGCAGCAACTGGAGCAATGGCGCGCGCTGCTGGGCCAACGCCAGGGCATCATCCTGGTGACAGGCCCCACGGGGTCAGGCAAGACCAGCACGCTCTACGCCAGCCTCAAGCTGCTGGCCACCCCGCAAGTCAACCTGTGCACCATCGAAGACCCCATCGAGCGGCTGGAGCCGGCCTTCAACCAACTGCAAGTCCAGCCCGCACTGGGCCTGTGCTTCGCCGACGGCGTGCGGGCGATGCTGCGCCAGGACCC
This sequence comes from Pseudomonas kermanshahensis, assembly GCF_014269205.2. Taxonomy (NCBI): domain Bacteria; kingdom Pseudomonadati; phylum Pseudomonadota; class Gammaproteobacteria; order Pseudomonadales; family Pseudomonadaceae; genus Pseudomonas; species Pseudomonas kermanshahensis. The sequence goes on along the minus strand of NZ_JABWRY020000002.1, from coordinate 378,749 downwards.
GGACATCATCATGATCGGCGAGATCCGCGACCGGGAAACCGCCCTGGTGGCCGTGCAGGCAGCCCTCACCGGGCACCTGGTGCTGTCGACCCTGCACACCAACGATGCCTGCGGCGCGATCACCCGGCTGCAGGAACTGGGCGTGGCTGATTACCTGATCAAGGCAACGCTGATCGGGGTCATGGCGCAGCGCCTGATTCGCACCTTGTGCGGCGATTGCCAGGGTTGTGCCTCGGCAGCCAGCGGCCAGCCCTGCCGCACCTGTCGCGGTACCGGTTTTCAGGGCCGTACTGGCCTGTTCGAACTGTTGATACCCAGCGAAAGCCTGCGCGCGCAGATAGGCCCACACACCGACCTGGCGCAGTTGCGACGCCAGGCGCTGACCGAAGGCTTGGTAGACCTGCGCCGCTGCGGGGAGGCGAAAGTGGCCCGGGGCCTGACCGCTACAGAGGAAGTGCTAAGGGCCTGCTCCTGAGCAAAAAACCCTTGTATTCAAGGAACTTGCCCCCCTCGGCAGAATCAAACCGCGCATCTTCAACCCTCACCCTTCGAGGTGTTTCAACATGCGTCTCAAAACCGCCATCGCGACCGCTGCCTTGCTTTCGCTGCCAATGGGCTCCGCCATGGCCGATACCTTCTGGCGTAACGTGATTTCTTCCGGTGCAACCACGGCGTCGACCTACCTGACGTCGAAGGATCACAAACTGGTAATGGCCGCGCAGGATGACGCCGGCAGCTTCGTAGCCAGTGAAGGCGCAATCCGCGGGCCGTTCCTGGAATCGGCGATGCGCCAGGTGCGCGCTGAAAACCCAGGGATGCAGGCCAGCGACATGGAACTGGCCAATGCCATCCTGGCCAAGAACGCGGTAGCCGAATAAGTTTTTGGGGGGCCAGCCCCCCAAAAAATCAGCGATAAGCCTCCACCGGCACACACGCGCAAAACAAATTCCTGTCCCCATACACATTGTCGACCCGGTTCACCGCTGGCCAATACTTGTGCTGGCGTACGTGAGCGCTGGGGGCGATGCCTTGCTCCAGGCTGTACGGCCTGTTCCACGGTGCCAACACGTCAGCCAAGGTATGCGGCGCATGCTTGAGCGGGTTGTCTTCGGCCGGCCAGTTGCCTTCCTGTACCTGAGCGATTTCTGCACGGATCGCCAGCATCGCTTCGACGAAACGGTCCAGCTCGGCTTTCGACTCACTCTCGGTTGGCTCGACCATCAGCGTGCCCGGTACCGGGAATGACATGGTCGGGGCATGGAAGCCGTAGTCCATCAAACGCTTGGCCACGTCTTCCTCGCTGATGCCGGTCTGCGCCTTGAGCGGCCGCAGATCGAGAATGCACTCGTGGGCCACGCGCTGGTTACGCCCGCGGTAAAGCACCGGGAAAGCCCCACCAAGTTGGCTGGCCAGGTAATTGGCCGAGAGGATCGCCACCTCACTGGCATCGGCCAGTTGCGGGCCCATCATGGCGATATACATCCAGCTGATCGGCAGAATGCTCGCACTACCCCAAGGCGCGGCACTGACCGCGCTGTTGCTCGGGTCCAAACCCGGCACCGGCACCACCGGGTGGCTGGCGACAAAGGGCTTGAGGTGGGCGCGGATACCGATCGGGCCCATGCCGGGGCCGCCGCCCCCGTGGGGGATGCAGAAGGTCTTGTGCAGGTTCATGTGCGACACATCGGCGCCGATGTCGGCTGGCCGCGTCAGGCCGACCTGGGCATTGAGGTTGGCGCCGTCCATGTACACCTGGCCACCGTGTTGGTGCACCACGTCGCAGATTTCGCGAATACCCTCTTCATACACCCCGTGGGTCGAGGGGTAGGTGACCATCAGGCACGACAACCGATCCCCGGCCGCTTGCGCTTTGGCCTTGAGGTCCGTGAGGTCGACGTTGCCGTCGTCGTCGCAATCGACGATCACCACCTCCATGCCGGCCATCTGCGCCGAGGCCGGGTTGGTGCCGTGGGCGGAGGACGGAATCAGGCACAAGGTACGCTGAGGCTGGTGGCGGCTGCGGTGGTAGCGGGTGATGGCCATAAGGCCGGCGTATTCGCCCTGCGCGCCGGAGTTGGGCTGCATGCAGATGGCGTCGAAGCCGGTGATGGCGCATAACCAGCTTTCCAGCTCGTCGATCATCGCCTTGTAGCCCACTGCCTGGGCAGTCGGGGCGAACGGGTGCAGCTGGGCGAAGGCTGGCCAGGTGATGGGGATCATCTCGCTGGTGGCGTTGAGTTTCATGGTGCAGGAGCCCAGCGGGATCATTGACTGGTTCAGCGCCAGGTCCTTGTTTTCCAGCTGCTTGAGGTAGCGCAGCATCTCGGTTTCGCTGTGGTGCAGGTTGAAGACCGGGTGCGCAAGGATCGGCGTGCGCCGCACCAGCCCCGCCGGGATGCCTTCTGGCAGCGCCAACTGGTCGAGCGCGGCAATGTCCAGGCCGTGATCGACGCCGAGGAAAATATCCAACAGGCGCAATACGGTCTGCTCGTTGCAGGTTTCGTCCAGGCTCACGCCCAGGTGCCCGCGCCCGAGGATGCGCAGGTTGATACGCGCGTGCTCGGCACTTTCGATGATCGCCGCCTGCGCGCCGCCCACCTCCAGCGTCAAGGTGTCGAAGAAATGCTGGTTGAGCCGCTTGATGCCCTTGGCCTCCAGGCCGGCCGCCAGAATGAAGGTCAGCCGGTGCACCCGCTGGGCGATGCGCCGCAAGCCTTCTGGGCCATGGTAGACAGCGTAGAAGCCGGCGATGTTGGCCAGTAGCACCTGGGCCGTGCAGATGTTGGAGTTGGCCTTCTCGCGGCGGATGTGCTGCTCGCGGGTCTGCAGGGCCATGCGCAGCGCGGTGTTGCCCCGGGCATCGCGCGACACACCGATGATGCGCCCCGGCATGGCCCGCTTGAAGTCGTCGCGGCAGGCGAAATAGGCGGCATGAGGGCCGCCGTAGCCCATGGGGACGCCAAAGCGCTGGGTCGAGCCCAACACCACATCGGCGCCCAGCTCACCGGGTGGTGCCAGCACCACCAGGCTGAGCAGGTCGGCGGCGACGCAGGCCAAGGCATGCTGGCTGTGCAGGTGATCGATCAGCGGGCGCAGGTCGCGTACTTCGCCGTGGGTATCCGGGTACTGCAGCAAGGCGCCGAATACCGCGTGCTTGGCCAGGTTATCCACAGCATCGACGATCAGTTCGAAGCCAAACCCTTCGGCACGGGTTTTCAGCACCGAGAGGGTTTGCGGGTGGCAGTGCTCGTCGGCGAAAAAGGCGTTGCTCTTGTTGCGCGCCACGCGTTTGGCCAGGGCCATGGCCTCGGCAGCGGCGGTGGCCTCGTCGAGTAGCGAGGCATTGGCCAGGGTGAGGCCGGTGAGGTCGATGACCATCTGCTGGAAATTCAACAACGCTTCCAGCCGGCCTTGGGCGATTTCCGGTTGGTAAGGCGTGTAGGCGGTGTACCAGCCAGGGTTTTCCAGCACGTTACGCAGGATGACGGTCGGCGTGACGGTGCCGTGGTAGCCCATGCCGATGAGGCTGGTCCAGACCTGGTTCTGCTCGGCATAACCGGCGAGCTTGGCCAATGCGGCCTGTTCGTCCAGCGCCGGCGGCAGGTCGAGGGGGCGATTGAGGCGGATCCCCGGCGGGACCGTCTGCTCGATCAGCTCGCTGCGGCTGGCAACACCCAACGCGCTGAGCATGGCCTGCTGCTCCGAGGCATCGGGGCCCAGGTGGCGACGCAGGAAAGGGTTGAGCTCTTGCAGTTGATGCAGGGACGGCGACTGGGACATGACGACGCTCTCTTCCTAGACCAGGCCTCATGGAGACTTATAAGTCTAGGAAGGATTGCCGATTGTGCGGGGAAACTTGCTTGCAGGCCCGGCCTCATCGCGGGTAAACCCGCTCCTACAGGGGTATCAGCTGCAGTGCAGTACCTGTGGGAGCGGCTTTAGCCGCGAACAAGGCGACGCGGTATTACTCGCCGATAGCAGCCTGATAACCCGCAGCATCCAGCAGCTTGTCCAGCTCAGCCTTGTCGCTTGGCTTCAGCTTGAAGATCCAGGCACCGTAAGGCTCTTCATTGAGCAGCTCAGGGCTGTCGGCCAGTGCTTCGTTGACCGCGATCACTTCGCCACCGATCGGGGCGTAGATGTCGGAAGCAGCCTTGACCGATTCGACCACGCCAGCCGCGTCGCCTTGGGCGAACACCTTGCCGACTTCCGCCAGTTCGACGAACACGACGTCACCCAGGGCTTCCTGTGCGTGGTCGCTGATGCCAACGGTCACTGTGCCGTCGCTTTCCAGGCGTGCCCACTCGTGGCTTTCGGCAAAACGCAGTTCGGCGGGGATATTGCTCATGTCTTGAATTCCTCGATTGGCTCAGCGGTCGGCCCGCCGGTTAAAAATTATTCAAATCAGGATTTTGCCGTGGCGCACGAAGGTCGGTTTGACCACCCGCACCGGGTACCACTTGCCGCGAATCTCGACCTCGGCGCGGTCGCCGGTGGCCATGGGTAAACGCGCCAGGGCAATAGACTTGCTCAGCGTAGGAGAGAAACTACCACTGGTGATCTCCCCTTCGCCAATGCCAGCAACGCGAACCACCTGATGGGCACGCAAAACACCGCGTTCTTCCAGCACCAGGCCAACCAGTTTTTCCTTCACACCTTGCTCGATTTCCTCCAGCAGGCCCGCGCGGCCGATGAACTCGCGCTCAGCCGGCTCCCAGGCGATGCTCCAGCCCAGGTTGGAGGTGAGTGGGGTGTGGGTTTCGTCGATGTCCTGGCCATACAGGTTCATGCCGGCTTCCAGGCGCAGGGTGTCACGGGCGCCCAGGCCACTGGGGGCGATGCCGGCGCCGACCAGGTCGTTGTAGAAGGTAACGGCCTCGTGGCCTGGCAGGATGATCTCGAGGCCGTCTTCACCGGTATAACCGGTGCGGGCAATGAACCATTCACCGTCGGCAATGCCTTCGAACGGGCGCAGCGCGCGAATCAGTGCGGCGCGCGAGGCGCTGAGCAAGGCGGCGACCTTGTCCCGGGCCTGCGGGCCTTGGATGGCCAGAATGGCCAGGTCCGGGCGCACCTCGAAATCGACCGAGAACCCGCTTTGCTGGGCCTTGAGCCAAGCCAGCACCTTGGCGCGGGTAGCGGCGTTGGTGACCAGGCGGTAGCCGGCTTCGGTGCGATAGGCGATGAGGTCATCGATGACCCCGCCCTCTTGGTTGAGCAGTGGGCTGTACAGCGCCTTGCCGACACTGTCGAGGCGGGCAACATCGTTGGCCAGCAAATGCTGCAACCAAGCGGTAGCATCACGGCCACTGATGTCGATCACGGTCATATGGGAAACATCGAAGACCCCGCAGTCACTGCGCACCTGATGGTGCTCCTCGACTTGCGAGCCATAGTGCAGGGGCATGTCCCAACCGCCAAAATCGACCGTCTTGGCGCCGAGCGCCAGGTGCAGGTCATACAAAAGCGTGCGCTGTCCCATGGGTTTCTCCTTCCGGGCGTGGCGAAGCGGCGGCGGTCGATGACGTTTGGTCGTCAGCTCTTCTTGTAGGACCCGCCGCGCGAATGCCGCGCATTGTAGCCGCATGGGCGCAGGCTGGCATCCTTACTGTCAGTGACCGGGGCGCCGAGCTGAGCGGCGAATCAGCCCGATGACCGGCAGCAAGCCCACCAGCACCAGGGTCAAGGCAGGCAGCGAGGCACGTGCCCACTCGCCCTCGCTGGTCATCTCGAACACCCGTACCGCCAAGGTGTCCCAGCCGAACGGGCGCATCAGCAAGGTGGCCGGCATTTCCTTCAACACATCGACGAATACCAGCAGGGCAGCACTCAGTGCACCGGGCACCAGCAACGGCAGATACACCTTGAAAAACAATGCCACGCCGCCGACGCCCAAGCTGCGCGAAGCCTCTGGCAACGAGGGGCGGATGCGCTCCAGGCTGCTTTCCAGCGGCCCGTAGGCCACGGCGATGAAGCGCACCAGGTAGGCCAGCAGCAAGGCCGCAAGGCTGCCCAGCAGCAAGGGTTTGCCAGCGCCGCCCAGCCACGTCGAAATCGGCACCACCAGCTGGTTATCGAGGTAACTGAAGGCCAGCATGATCGACACGGCCAGCACCGAGCCTGGCAGGGCATAACCAAGGTTGGCCAGGCCGACCCCGGCGCGGATGCCGCCGGTCGGCGCCTGGCGCCGGGCGAAGGCCAGCAGCAGCGCCACGCTCACCGTGATCAATGCGGCCATGCCGCCCAGGTACAAAGTGTGCAGCACCAGGCCGACATAACGCTCGTCCAGGTCATGCCGCCCGCGCTGCCAGCACCACACCAGCAGTTGCAGCAGCGGTATGACGAAGGCACAAGCGAACACCAGCAGGCACCAGCCGCTGGCCAGCAGCGCCTTGGCCCCACGCAGGTGATAGAGCGCCTTGCCACGCGCGCGCTCATTACCCGTACGGCTCGCGCCGCGGGCACGGCGCTCGCCGTACAGCACCAGCATCACCGCCAACAGCAGCAGGCTGGCCAACTGGGCCGCGCTGGACAGGCTGAAGAAACCGTACCAGGTCTTGTAGATGGCGGTGGTGAAGGTGTCGAAATTGAACACCGCCACCGCACCGAAGTCGGCCAGGGTTTCCATCAATGCCAGGGCGATACCGGCACCGATCGCCGGCCGCGCCATGGGCAGTGCGACGCGCCAGAACGCCTGCAGCGGTGACAGCCCCAGTACCCGGGCCGCCTCCATCAGCCCCCTGCCCTGCGCCAGGAAGGCCGTGCGCGCCAGCAGGTAGACATAGGGGTAGAACACCAGCACGAGCACGATGATCACCCCGCCCGTGGAGCGCACGCGCGGCAGGCGCATCGGCCCGAATACTTCGCGCAGGGCGCTTTGCACCGGGCCGGCAAAATCCAGCAGGCCGACGAAAACGAATGCCAGCACGTAGGCGGGGATGGCAAACGGCAGCATCAGCGCCCAGTCCAGCCAGCGCCGGCCAGGGAATTCGCAGAGGCTGGTGAGCCAGGCCAGGCTGACCCCCAATACGGTCACGCCGATGCCTACGCCTACTACCAGGGTCAGGGTGTTGCCGAGCAGGCGGCTCATCTGGGTGTCGAGCAGGTGTGACCAGATCTGCAGGTCGATCGACTGCCATGACAGCAGCAGGACGCTCAGAGGCAACAGCACCAGGGCGGCGACCAGGGCGACCGGGAGGTACCAGCGGCGTTGGGGGGTGTGGGGCAAGTTCAGAACTCTCGATTGCGATTGCGACCGCTGCGCGGTCGTTCGCGGGCAAGCCCGCCCCCACAGGGTTTACACACGCTTCAGTGGAAAACCTGTGGGAGCGGGCTTGCCCGCGAAAGGGCCCTTGCAGGCCCCGGAAGGATAACTCAGTTCCAGCCAGCCCGATCCATCAAGCGAATCGCTTCGGCCTGGCGCTTGCCAGCGATTTCGACCGGAATGCTGTCAGCCTTGAAGCTGCCCCAGGCGGCTACCTCGTCCGATGGCTTGACCTTCGGGTTGGCCGGGAACTCCTGGTTGATGTCGGCGAACAGCTTCTGCGCGTCCTCGCCGGTCATCCATTCCACCAGCTTTTTCGCAGCCTCAGGGTGCGGGGCATGCTTGGTCAGGCCAATACCCGACAGGTTGACGTGCACACCGCGGTCACCTTGGTTGGGCCAGAAGATCTTGACCGGCAACGTGGGGTTTTGTTTATGCAGGCGCCCGTAGTAGTAAGTGTTGACCACGCCCACGTCGCACTGGCCAGCTTCGATGGCCTGGATCACGGCGTTGTCATCGGAGAACACGTCGGTGGACAGGTTATTCACCCAACCTTTGACGATGGTTTCGGTTTTCGCCTCGCCGTGGTTCTCGATCAAGGTGGCGGTCAGCGACTGGTTGTAGACCTTCTTCGCAGTGCGCAGGCACAGACGCCCTTCCCACTGCTTGTCGGCCAGGGCTTCGTAGGTGCTCAGCTGCTCCGGTTTGACCCGGTCGGTGGAGTAGATGATGGTGCGCGCGCGCAGGCTCAGGCCGGTCCAGTCATGGGACGAGGCCCGGTATTGCGGCGGGATGTTCTGGTCGATGATGTCCGATTTGATCGGTTGCAGGATGCCCATCTGCTCGGCCTGCCAGAGGTTGCCGGCATCGACAGTCAGCAGCAGGTCGGCCACACCGTTCTCGCCCTCGGCCTTGATGCGTTGCATCAACGGGGCTTCCTTGTCGGTGATGAACTTGACCTTGACCCCGGTCTTGGCGGTGTAGGCGTCGAACACCGGCTTGATCAGCTCGTCGATGCGCGAGGAGTACACCACCACTTCTTCAGCTGCCTGGGCAGTGCCGCCGAACAACGTCAGGGCCAGGGCGGCCAGTAGGGGCTTGCGTGGCAACATGAAATGCACTCCTCGGATCGTATGAGAGGCGCAAATGGTAGTGAATCCCATTTTGTCCCTCACCCTCGGAGCCGTTACCGGATGTTGCAGGCCGTGCTAACGTCAGGGCTTGGCCAATTCTGGCAGGTCTCCGCTCAAGCCCAACGCTTGGCGCACGAACAATGCCTTGGCCTCTGGCATCTGCTCCACCAGCTTCAAGCCACTGTTACGCAACCAGCGCAACGGCAGCGGATTGGCCTGGAACAGCCGCTCGAACCCTTCCATGGCGGCCATCAGCCCCAAGTTGTGCGGCATGCGCCGGCGCTCATAGCGGCTCAGCACCTTTACATCCGCCAGCCGTTCGCCGCGCTCGCTGGCATTCACCAGCACCTCGGCCAGCACGGCGGCATCAAGGAACCCCAGGTTGACGCCCTGCCCGGCCAACGGGTGAATGGTGTGCGCGGCATCGCCGATCAGCGCCAGGCCCTCAGCCACATAGCGCTTGGCATGGCGCTGACGCAGCGGCACGCACACGCGTGGGTCGGCCTGTAGCACCTCGCCCAGGCGCCCCTCGAAGGCCCGCTCCAGGGCCTTGAGGAAGGCCGGCTCGTCCAGCGCCATCAGTTGCTCGGCATGCTCTGGCGTGGTCGACCAGACGATCGAGCACCAGTCCTGCTGGCCCTCACGTGTCAGCGGCAGAAACGCCAGCGGGCCCTCGTCGGTAAAGCGTTGCCAGGCCGTGGCCTGGTGCCCCGCGCTGCAACGTACGCTGGTGACGATGGCGTGGTGCAGGTAATCCCACTCACGGGTTTCGCAGCCGGTCAGGCGGCGTACCGCCGAGTTGGCGCCATCCGCCGCCACCACCAACGGCGCCCGCAGTTGGCGACCGTCGGCCAGGGTCAGCAGCCACTCGTCACCGGAACGGCGCAGTTGCTCGAGCCGCGCGTTGGGCAACAGGCCGATGTCGCTGTCATGCAGACGCTCCAGCAAGCCATCCTGCACCACCCGGTTTTCGACGATGTGGCCGAGCACCTGGGCATGCACGCTGGCCGCCGCGAAGTGGATCTGGCCCGTGCCGCTGCCATCCCAGACGTGCATGTCGGTATACGGCGTGGCCCGTCGCCGGGCGATGCCATCCCAGGCGCCTAGGCGCTCCAGAATGCGCTGGCTGGCCGCCGACAGGGCACTGACGCGCGGCTCGAACGGCGCTTCGGTATCGAAGGGTTTTACCGACAGCGGGCTGCCGTCGAGCAGGAGAATGTCCAAGCCACTGTGGCGCAATGCCAGGGCCAGGGCGCTGCCGACCATACCGGCACCGACAATCAACAGATCTGCGCGCATTTCCATGCCTTACGCCTGCCTCGCTTGCGGCTTGAGCCGCACGTATAGGGTTTTATCGACCCGCGCTACCAGTTCGCCGGCGCCGTCGCGGATGTCCACCTGCAGCCGCGGCAGGCACTTCTTGCCGGTGGCGGTCTGCTGGCGAATGTCGTCGAGCAGGGCGTCATCGAGGTGGAACTCGGCGTACACGGGGCCTTTGCCCGGCGAGATGAAATCAATGCTCGCCGCCTTGTCCCAGACGATGTACTCGCGCCCCAACTGCTCGATCAGCAGCAGCATGTAGAACGGGTCGACCATCGAATAGAGGCTGCCGCCAAACTGGGTACCGACGTAGTTGCGGTTCCAGCGGGTAAGCTTCATGCGGACCTTGACGCTGCGCATGTCCGGGCTGATGTGCTGCACGCGGATACCGGCGCCCAGGTACGGCGGGTAAAGGTTCAGCAACCAGCGCAACATGCGGGCCCGGCGCGCCAGTCTGCGCGGATTGCTCATGCCTGGCCCCGCGAATCGGGGCGCGTACCCAGGCCCATGGCCTGGCGGGCAAACCAGCTTTTTGCCGGCGGCAGCAGGTCGAGCCCGAGCAGGCCAATGTTGCGCCCGGCAGCCAGCAACGGCTGGTTGCTGCCGAACAGGCGGGTGACCTGGTCGGAGAAGCCAATGGTCAGCGCCTGGTCCAGGCGCTGACGCTGGTGGTAGGCCCGCAAGGTGCCCAGGTCACCGGGGTGCTGCGGGCCCGCCAGCAGAGCGTGTGCAAGCACCTGGACGTCACGCAGCGACAGGTTGAAGCCCTGGCCGGCAATGGGGTGCAGGCTGTGCGCAGCGTTGCCCAGCACCACCAGGTGCGGGCGTGTCTGCTCTTCGGCCTCGACCAGTGCCAGCGGGTACAGATGCCTTGCACCCACTTGGCGCAAGGCCCCAAGACGATAGCCGAAGGCGTCCTGCAGCTCGCGCAGGAAGCTGCGTTCATCGATTTCGGCCAAGCGCTGAGCGTCCATGCCCTGACGGGTCCAGACCAGCGCGCAGCGGTTTTCCGGCAGTGGCAGCAGGGCCATCGGGCCGGTTTCGGTGAACCGCTCGAACGCCTGGCCGCGGTGGGCTTCGCCAGGCGTGATGTTGGCGATCAGGGCGCTTTGCTCATAGGGCGTGCGGCGCACATGAATACCCAGCTGCTCACGCAGGCCAGAGCGGCCGCCATCGGCCAGCACTGCCAAGTCGCATTCCAGGCTGGTGTCGTCATCCAGTTGCAGGCGATAACCGCCTTCGATGGCGTGCATCGCCCTCACTTCGGCGGGGCAACGCCAACTCACCACCTCAGGGTCCAACCCCTGCCACAGGCACTGCCCGAGCCAGGCGTTTTCCACCACGAAACCCAGCGCTGGCACGCCTTCTTCGTGGGCATCGAGGCGCGTGGCACCGAACCGGCCACGGTCGGATACCTGAATCTGCAGGATAGGCTCGGCGCGCTGGCTGATGGCCTGCCACAGCCCCAACTGCTGGTAGATCTGTTGCGTGCCATACGACAACGCCGACGAACGCGCATCGTAGCTGGGCTGGAAGCTATGGCCGGGTGCGAACGGCTCGATCAGCAGGATCTTCCAGCCTCGCGCCTTGGCCCCGGCCTGCAGGGCCAACGCCAGGCTCGCGCCGACCAGGCCGCCACCGATGATCGCCAAGTGGACCCGGTTCATGCCGCGTCCTTGCGCGCAGCCTGCATCAGCGCCTCGATCTCGGCGACTGTGCGGGGTACACCCGACGTCAGAATTTCACAGCCCTGCCTGGTCACTACCACGTCGTCCTCGATCCTTACGCCGATGCCGCGCCACTTCTTGGCCACCGCCTGGTTGTCGGCGGCGATGTAGATGCCCGGTTCGACGGTCAGCGCCATGCCGGGCTCCAGCACGCGCCACTGGCCGCCCACTTTGTATTCGCCCACATCGTGCACATCCATGCCCAGCCAGTGCCCGGCGCGGTGCATGTAGAACGCGCGGTAGGCTTCGCTTTCGATCAGCCCCTGCACATCGCCCTTGAGCAGCCCCAGCTCCACCAGGCCCTCGGTGATGACCTGCACGGTCGCCTCGTGGGCGTGGTTCCAGTGCTTGCTGGGGGCGATTTCGGCGAAGGCTGCCGCCTGGGCCTTCAGCACCAGCTCGTAGATGGCCTTCTGCTCGGGCGAAAAACGCCCGCTGACCGGGAACGTACGGGTGATGTCGCTGGCATAGCAGTCGATTTCGCAGCCCGCGTCGATCAACACCAGGTCGCCGTCCTTGAGCGGGGCGTCATTCTGCTGATAGTGCAGGATGCAGCCATTGCGCCCGGCCGCGACGATCGAGCCGTAGGCCGGCATTTTCGCGCCGCCTTTGCGGAACTCGTAATCCAGCTCGGCTTCCAGGCTGTACTCATGCAGCCCGGCCCGGCAGGCCTGCATGGCACGCACGTGGGCACGGGCGGAAATGTCTGCGGCAGCGCGCATCACCTTCACTTCTGCCGCCGATTTATACAGGCGCATGTCGTGCAGCAGATGATCCAGCGCAACGAACTCGTTCGGCGGCTGGGCACCCAGGCGCGCCTTGGAGCGGATCACGTTGATCCAGTCCATCAGCCGGCGATCGAATTCGGGGTTGCTGCCCATGGCGCTGTACACCCGCTCCCGGCCCTCGATCAGGCCCGGCAGGATCTCGTCGATGTCGGTGATCGGGAAGGCATCGTCGGCGCCAAAATCACGCACCGCACCTTCCTGGCCGGCGCGCAGCCCTTCCCACTGCTCGCGCTCAGGGTTGCGCTCGCGGCAGAACAGCACGTACTCGCCATGTTCACGGCCCGGGATCAGCGCAATCACCGCCTCGGGCTCGGGAAAGCCGCTGAGGTACTGGAAATCGCTGTCCTGGCGGTACACGTGCTCGACGTCGCGGTTGCGAATGGCAACGGCAGCGGCGGGCAGGATGGCGATGCTGTTGGGGACCATCTGCGCCATCAGCGCCTTGCGCCGACGGGCATACTCGGCCTTGGGAATGTGGCTCATGGGCAGACTACCCCCGGTTGATCAGTGCAACGATGGCTTGGACGCAGGTGCGGCCGGCTTGGCCAGCTCGGAGAACAGCAGCAGCGGCGCGACGCGCAGGTATTCCATGACTTCCATGTAGTCGCTCTCGCCGTCTTCGGACTCTTCGAGGGCTTCTTGTACCTGGGAGATTGCCACCAGGTCCTGCAGCACGTCTTTGGCTTCGGTGGACAGGTCCTTGCCACCGGCGTTCAGGCCAAAGCCCGTGATGAAGCCTTGGCACCACTGGCCCAGCGCCTCAGCACGGTCAGCCAGCGCGGCATCATCGGTCGGCAGCAGCAGGACGATGGCCATGTCATCGCTGGTGAGCTCGCCCTTGACCATCTCTTGCAAGCCGATCAGGGCGTTGCGGACGGTGTCACCGGGTTCGTTTTCCAGCAGTTGGGCGGCGTCGGCCAGCCAGGCGTCGGCATCGAAGCCGGCACCGGCGCAGCTGCGCCCGACCAGCAAGCCGTGCAGCTCGGCAGGAGTGACAGGGTGGCCGTTGCTGGTAAGCAGCATGGCGAAGGCAATGTAGGGCGATTGGGTATTGGGCATGGGCAACTAGGCGCCAGACGGCGCAATGACTAGAATGGAGACCTTGTATCCTAGCACCGGCAGGCGCGCCAAGACCATCGGCACTGGCCGTCGCGGCCCGGGGAGAGGCATCATCGCCAGGTGACTCAACGACGGAGCGATTCGAGTGCAACCCACGCAAGAGAACGACCTGCAAGCGCTGATGAGCCGATTCGAGTTGCTGATCGAACGTGTCGAGCAACTAAAACGGCAAAATGCACTCCTAGTAGCTCAGGAAAAATCCTGGCGCGAAGAGCGCGCCCACCTCATCGAAAAGAACGAGATCGCAAGGCGCAAGGTCGAGTCGATGATTTTACGCCTCAAGGCTCTGGAGCAAGACTCATGAGTTCAAGCAATAGCGTCACCGTGCAGATCCTCGACAAGGAATACTCGATCATCTGCCCGCCGGAAGAGCGCAACAACCTGGTCAGCGCCGCGCGCTACCTGGACGGCAAGATGCGCGAGATCCGCAGCAGCGGCAAGGTGATCGGCGCCGACCGCATCGCGGTCATGGCTGCGTTGAACATTACCCACGAGATGCTGCACCGCCAGGAAGACCGTAGCGCTGCCCCGGTCGCTGGCACCAACCGCGAACAGGTGCGCGACCTGCTGGATCGGGTCGATAAGGCTTTGTCCGACGACACGGATACCAAAATCGGCTGAGATTGGTATACTGGCGCCACTCCCTGGGGGATGCGCCAGTCGGTTATGTCCCTGAGCCGATACGCACAACCACGGGGGTTGCACGCTGGGGCCGGTGTGCATGTCCGCTCGACGGAAAGCCTTAACGCCCCCTGCAATCTCCACCTTGAACTTTCGGGTTCAAGGGCTACACCGATAGCGGTCTTATCGGGGAGCCTTATTTTTTTGTCCGCCCTTGCTGCGGGCATACCCCTACCAGTCGCGACAACTGGGAACGCCTGTGCCATGACCGACACCGCGCCGCTCACCCGCCCCCAGCTTCGTCGCCTGCTCCGCAATGCCCGCCGCGCACTGACGCCTGCCCAGCAGCGCCAAGCCGCCCTTGGCCTATACCGCCAGCTGGCGCAAGACCCGCTGTTCCGCCGCGCCCGGCACATTGCCCTGTACCTGCCCAACGACGGTGAAATCGACCCCTACCTGCTATTGCGCGAAGCCCAGCGACGCGGCAAACGTACTTACCTGCCGGTGCTGCACGCCTGGCCGCGCACACGCATGGTGTTTCAGCGTTTCGAACAGGGTGAAAAACTCAAGCGCAACCGCTTCCGTATTCCAGAGCCACTGACCGACCGCAAACGCCAACGCCCGATCTGGGCTCTGGACCTGATCCTGCTGCCGCTGGTGGGTTTCGATGAAGTGGGTGGCCGCTTGGGCATGGGCGGTGGTTTCTATGACCGCAGCCTGGCCTACCAGACGCGCCGCAAGACCTGGAAGAAACCTTTGCTATTGGGGCTGGCGCATGAATGCCAGAAGGTCGAGCGGCTGGCACAGGCCAGTTGGGATGTACCATTGCAAGGCACGGTCTCGGACCGCGACTGGTACCTGGCGCCGAACTGAGCGGCGCCAGCGGAGGGCATCAACGTTGCGGCTGGCTGGCGTCGACCGGCATTTGATAGGCGGTGTCCAGCTTACGCTCCAGGAACCCTTGCGCATAACCAGTGGTGACCACACCCAGGCCAAAAATGAACACCAGGATCCACAGCAGATCCGGCTTTTTGCGTTGATTCATCGAAGATTGCCCCCCAGGCAAACTGTTTCGGCTTGGCGATTTTCTGAGTATCGCCAGAGCATCTCGCTTTAAACGGGGCGCATTTTCCGACAACCTGCGCCCACACGCAAACATTGGCGCCAACCGGCTGTCGGTTTCGTGCAACAGGTTATTTCAAACCTTTTCAGGAGCAGCATGCATGGCCTATTGGCTGATGAAATCCGAGCCCGACGAGCTCTCGATCGAAGCCCTTGGCCGGCTGGGCGAAGCGCGCTGGGACGGCGTGCGTAACTACCAGGCGCGCAACTTTTTGCGGGCCATGAGCGTGGGCGACGAGTTCTTCTTCTACCACTCCAGCTGCCCGCAACCGGGCATTGCTGGCATCGCCCGCATCACTGCGGCGGCCTACCCGGACCCGACCGCACTGGACCCAGAAAGCCACTACTACGACCCCAAGGCCACCGCCGAGAAGAACCCGTGGAGTGCGGTGGACGTGGCCCATGTGAAAACCCTGCCCAAGGTGCTCGACCTTGGCAGGCTCAAACAACAGGCTGCACTTGCCGAATTGCCGCTGGTGCAAAAAGGCAGCCGCCTGTCGGTGATGCCGGTTACCCCTGAACAATGGGCGGCCATTGTCGCGCTGAAGTGAAGGTGGGCTAGGATCAAGGGGTTTGACCGATATCAACACGCCATGGATAGCCGCACGCCACGATAGCGGCGTGCATTGAGCAGGATGCTGACTGATGAATCGATATGCCCCCAGGGTCTTCGCCACTGCATTGATCGCCCTTCTGGCGACCGCGGCAGGGCTGGGTTACTGGAAGTCGCTGCATGACCAGCTGCCGGAAGGCCTGAGCATGGGCAACGGCCGTCTCGAGGCGACCGAAGTGCAAGTTGCCACCAAGGTCCCCGGGCGCTTGGCCGAAGTGCGGGTCGACGAAGGCGACAAGGTGACCCGTGGTCAGCTGCTGGCCCGTATCGACACCCGCACAATGGAAGCCCAGCGCAATCAGGCCGAGGCCGAAGTGCTGCGCGCCCAGGAAAACTACGCGGCGGCCCAGGCCAGCGTGCAACTGCGTCAGAGTGAGCTGCTGCTCGCCGGCCAGGAACTCAAGCGCGTGCGCGAGATTTTCAAGCGCAACTATGCCAGCCAACAACTGCTCGACCAGCAGCAGGCCCGCTTCGACACCGCGAACGCGGCGGTGGTTGCGGCGCGCGCCCAGCTGGCAGCCGTCAAAGCCGCCATCGGCGCCGCCCAGGCCCAAGTCACCCAACTGACCAGCGAGATCGACGACAGCAGCCTGCGCGCGCCCATCGACGGCATCATCCAGCTGCGCCTGGCCGAGCCGGGTGAGGTCTTGGGCGCTGGCGGTCGCGTGCTGATGCTGATCGACCCGAGCGACCAGTACATGAACCTCTACCTCCCAGCCTCCACCAGCGGCCGGCTGACCGTTGGCGATCAGGCACGCATCGTCCTCGATGCGCTGCCCGATCAGGCGTTGCCGGCGAAGGTAGCGTTTGTCGCCGCCAAGGCGCAGTTCACCCCGAAACAGGTCGAAACCCGCGATGAGCGGCAGAAACTGGTGTTTCGCGTAAAACTGCGCCTGAGCGACCCAAGCGCCGTGCCGCAAGCCAAGCCGGGCATGCCGGGCGCTGGCTATGTGCGCACGGCTGACATGGACTGGCCGGCCAACCTGCAATGAACGCGCCGGCACTGCTGGCCGAGGGCATCAGCCACCGTTATGGCGACCTGATCGCCTTGCAGACGCTGGGTTTCAGCCTGCCCAGCGGCACCCGCTGCGCACTGATCGGGCCTGACGGGGCCGGCAAATCGACCCTGCTCGGGCTGATCGCCGGCGTAAAACGCCTGCAGCAGGGCGAGTTGCAGGTGCTGGGCGGCTCGATCCGCCAACGACGCCACCGTGCTGCGCTGTACCCCAAGGTCGCGTTCATGCCCCAAGGGCTGGGCAACAACCTGTACCCCGAGCTGTCGATCAGCGAGAACATTCGTTTTTTCGCCACGCTGTTTGGCCTGGGCCGGCAAGAATGCGAACAGCGCATGGCCAACCTGCTGCAGGCCACCGACCTGCATCGCTTCGCCGAGCGCCCGGCCGGCAGGCTGTCGGGCGGCATGAAGCAGAAACTGGGCCTGTGCTGCGCGTTGATCCACGAACCTGACCTGCTGATCCTCGACGAACCCACGACCGGGGTCGACCCCCTGTCGCGGCGACGCTTCTGGGAACTGGTCGAGCAGGTACGCGAACAACGCCCGCAATTGACGCTGCTGGTGGCCACTGCCTATATGGAGGAAGCCGAGCAGTTCGAGCATTGCCTGATGCTCGATGGCGGCCGGCTGATTGCCGCGGGCCCCAGCCACACATTGGCGGGCGTCACGCCCAGCGGCAAACTGGACGATGCCTTTACCCATTTCCAGGGGGCAGGCAGTACGCAACATGCGCCGTTGGCTATCCCGCCACGCTCGGCAAATGACGGCCTGGTCGCCATCGAAGCGCATGACCTGACCCTGCGCTTTGGTGACTTCACCGCGGTCAACAAGGTCAGCTTCGCCATTGGTCGTGGGGAAATTTTTGGTTTTCTCGGCTCCAACGGCTGCGGCAAGACCAGCACCATGAAAGTGCTTACGGGCCTGGTACCCGCCAGCGAGGGCAGTGCCAGCCTGCTGGGCCGCCCGGTGGACGCCAGCGACCTGGCCACGCGCAAGCGGGTTGGTTTCATGTCGCAGAGTTTCTCGCTGTATGGCGAGCTCAGCACCCGTCAGAACCTCACGCTGCATGCGCGCCTGTTCGACCTCCCCAAGGCCGACAGCGCGCAGCGCATCAGCGAACTGATCGAGCGCTTCGGCCTGCGCGACATCGCCGACCAGCCGTCAGGCGCCCTGCCCCTCGGCCTGCGCCAGCGCCTGTCGCTGGCCGTCGCGGTGCTGCACCGCCCTGAAGTGCTGATCCTTGACGAGCCGACTTCCGGCGTCGACCCTGCCGCCCGCGATGATTTCTGGCGACTGCTGGTGGAGTTGTCGCGCGAGCAAGACGTGACCATTTTCCTCTCTACGCACTTCATGAACGAAGCCCAGCGCTGCGATCGCATTTCGTTCATGCACGCCGGGCGCGTGCTGGCCTGTGACACGCCTGATGCCCTGCAACGCCAATACGCCGGCGAAACGCTGGAAGACGCCTTTGTGCGCTGCCTGGAGCAAGCCCAGGAGGCCGTACCCCAGGCCCCGCAAAACACTGTGCTGGAACAGCCGGCAGCGGCCACACCGCCGTTGCGCCAAGGTTTCAGCCTGCGCCGCCTGCTGGCGGTGGCCAGCCGGGAGGGCAAGGAGCTGCTACGCGACAAAGTGCGCCTGGCCTTCGCCCTGCTCGGCGCCGTGTTCATGATGGTGATCTTTGGCTATGGCATCTCGCTGGATGTAGAGAACCTCGCCTTCGCCGTTCATGACCAAGACCAAAGCCCGCAAAGCCGGGCCTACCTCGAAGCGTTTCGCGGATCACGGTATTTCGCTGAGCAGGCGCCGATTCGCGATACCCGTGAAATGCACCAACGCCTGCAACGTTCCGAAATCAAACTGGCGCTGGAGATCCCACCCGGCTTTGGCCGTGACCTTTACGCCGGTCGCCAACCGGTGGTGGCTGCCTGGCTCGACGGCGGCATGCCGTTCCGTGCAGAGACCAGCCGCAACTATGTTGAAGCGGTGCACCAGGCGAACCTCGAACAATTTGCCGCGGCCAGCCAGCAACCGGTGCAGCGCCAGGAGCCGGTGCGCTTGGAAACACGCTTCCGCTACAACCAGGACGTGGTCAGCGTGAATGCCATCGGGCCCGGCGTCATGGCGCTGATCCTGGCGTTCATCCCGGCCATGCTCACCGCCCTGGGCATCGTCCGTGAAAAAGAACTTGGCTCCATCACCAACTTCTACGCCACGCCCCTCACCCGGCTGGAGTTTCTGCTCGGCAAACAGCTGCCCTACCTGGCCGTAAGCCTGGTCAACCTGGCGTTGCTGGTGGCGATGAACCGCTGGTTGTTTGCCGTACCGCTCAAGGGCAGCGTGCTGGCCCTGGCCTGCGGCGGCGTCGCCTACCTGCTGGCGACCACCAGCCTGGGCTTGCTGATCTCGGCCTTCACCCGCACTCAGATCGCGGCCATCCTGGGCACCATGATCATCACCAGCCTGCCGACCATCCAGTTCTCCGGCCTGATCGTGCCACGCTCGTCGCTCGATGGCGCCGCAGCAGTGATGGGCCAACTGTTCCCGGCGGGTTACTTCCTGGACATCGCGGTCGGCACCTTCACCAAAGCGCTGGGCCTGCGCGAGCTGTGGCCGCAGTGCCTGATCCTGCTGAGCTTCTTCGCCGTGTTCACCGGCCTGAGCCTGGCCATGCTGAAGAAGCAGGAGGCCTGATATGTCGCGCCTGAACCACACCCTGCGCCTGGGCCTGAAAGAGCTGACCAGCCTGCGCCATGACAGCGTGCTGCTGCTGTTTTTGCTGTATGCCTTCAGCGTGGCGATCTACATGCCGGCGGCAGGCTCGGTGATCGGCGTGCACAACGCCAGCGTTGCCGTGGTGGACGAAGACCATAGCCAGCTCTCGCGCAAGCTCACCGAGTCACTGCAACCGCCCGAGTTTCAACCTGCCGTGCCGCTGCCCCCAGACCGCCTGGACCAGGCCATGGACAGCGGCCAGTACACCTTCGTGATCAATGTGCCGGTGAACTTCCAGAGCGACCTGCTGGCCGGGCGCTCACCCGAGCTGCAGATCAACGTCGACGCCACGGCCATGAGCCAGGCGTTCATGGGCGCCGGCTACATCGGCCGGATTTTCGAGCGTGAGCTGCTCGACTATGCCCAGCGCACCACAACCCAGAGCCCCGTGCTGATCAACCCCAAGGCACTGTTCAACCCCAACCTGGAGGGTGGCTGGTTTCTGGCCGTGATCCAGATCATCAACAACATCACCATCCTGGCGATCATCCTCACCGGCACGGCGCTGTTGCGCGAGCGTGAACACGGCACCCTCGACCACTTGCTGGTGCTGCCGTTGACCGCCCTGGAAATCATGCTGGCGAAAATCGCCAGCAACGCGCTGGTGGTGGTGCTGTGTACCTGGGTGTCGCTCATCGTGGTGGTCAAAGGCGCCCTGGGCGTGCCGCTGTCTGGCTCCATGGGGCTGTTCCTGGCCGTGACCGCGCTGTACCTGTTCGCCAGTACCGCCTTGGGCATCTTCCTCGCCACCCTGGCGCGCTCGACGCCTCAATTCGGCCTGCTGGCGATCCCGGTCATCATCCCGATGCTGTTGCTGTCTGGCGGCAGTACCCCGCTGGACAGCATGCCGCAGTGGCTGCAGTGGGTCATGCAGGGCTCGCCGTCGACGCATTTCGTCAGCCTCGGCACCGCGATCCTGTTCCGCGACGCCGGCGTGGTCGTGGTATGGCCAGACATCCTGGCCCTGGCCGTGATTGGCCTGGTGTTCTTCAGCGTGGCGCTGGCGCGCTTTCGGCGGACGCTGGCGTCCTGAGAGAGTGTCGCTGGGGAATATGAGAACGACACAAAGACAAAGGGCGCCTTCCGGCGCCCTACTCACAGACAGGTCGGCTTGTCATCGCCATCTACCTGCCCGGCTCTGTGATTGCTGGTTAACCAGGATCCGCAGAGTCTTACAAGCCCCTTACGGGAACAGGATGGATTATCACGCATCAGGTGCTTTATTGACAACAGACTGCACTGTTGCTGGATGTGTGAAGCCCAGCGTGAAGCAAACGGCGGCCCTAACGGCGGCAAAATGCTCGGGCTGCATTGTAAAAGTCATATATTCCCGGCCACCTCCCTGCCGCGACTTGACGCGGCATCTGTCCAGCCTGGAGGTTGCAACCGTGTAGATCATGTCGCACTTGGCCCAGCATGTCAGATCAGGGCCAGGCAAATAACTCGGCAGGACAACGTGATGCCTGGCCAAGTGATCAGGAGCAGTGGTGCTCAACGGGATTATCGTCACCAACTGGCGATTTTGACTGTGCTTGCGAAGAACGACGACGGGCCGCACCTTGATCATTTCAGGTGCTTGAAATCCTGAAAAATCGCACATCAGTACAGTCGCCTCTTTCGGTTGGTACTTCAAAGGCATTGCCAATACTCTCGAGCAACTGAAGACGAGGCACAATTTAACGCGGCCATCGCATCAGAAACTGTAAATTGGCGGACGTACAAGGAAGACAGAAAGGTCCTACGACTAGGGTTAGTCTGAGCTCGTTTCAGACACAAATGACGAGGCCCTGCTGGAGGCCTGCGCCCTAATAGAAGCCGCTGTCGCCGGCTTGCCGGCGATGGGCCCCAAGGGTTTCAGGTCACTGCACAATCAAGTTGTTGAACAGCAGGTCTTCGACAATTGGCTTGCCCTCTTCCGCTTCCATCACCTGCTGCACCTGCTTCAAGGCTTCCTGGCGCAGTTGCTCCTTGGCGTCGACGTTGCTCATCTTGTCCACCGTCTGCTGGGTGAACAGCGCCACCAGCTGGTTACGGATCAGCGGCTCGTGGTGTTTCACGGCCTTGGCGGCTTCATCACCGGTCACGCGCAGGGCTACGTCGGCCTTGTAGACACGCAGCTTGGGGCTGCCGTCGAGGGCATAGTTACCGACAAAGGGTGGGCTCAGGGTGATGTAGGCGACCTTGGGCGCCCCTTCCTTGGCTTCTTCGGCCACGGCCGCAACTGGCAGCATCAGGGCCAGCACCATCAAGATCCACGCTTTCACGAATTCGCTCCTCAATACAATTGGCGCCAGCTTACCCAGCACACCGCTCAAACCCAAGCCCTGGCTTATGCCGGCCCATCAGGGTAGGCCATGCTCGTTGACCCGGCAGGTGGCCCTCCTACACTTATCGGCCACTACCCGCAAAGGAATAGCCCCGATGAAAGCTGTGTTGTGCAAAACCTTGGGCCCGGCGCGCGACCTGGTACTGGAAGACGTCGCCAGCCCCGTGCCGAAAAAGAACGAGATCCTGCTGGATGTGCAGGCTGCGGGCGTCAACTTCCCCGATACCTTGATCATCGAAGGTAAATACCAGTTCCAGCCACCGCTGCCGTTTTCCCCAGGTGGCGAAGCGGCCGGTGTGGTGGTTGCGGTCGGCGAGAAGGCCGGTGCGTTCAAGGTGGGCGATCGGGTCATGGCCCTCACGGGGTGGGGTGCGTTCGCCGAACAGGTGGCGGTGCCCTTCTACAACGTGATGCCGATCCCCGAGCACATGGACTTCACCACCGCCGCCGCCTTCGGCATGACCTATGGCACCTCGATGCATGCACTCAAGCAGCGCGGTCACCTGCAGCCGGGTGAAACCCTGCTGGTGCTGGGGGCCTCAGGGGGTGTGGGCCTGGCGGCCGTGGAAATAGGCAAGGCCATGGGCGCCCGGGTGATCGCTGCAGCCAGCAGCGCCGAAAAACTGGCCGTGGCCAAGGCTGCCGGCGCCGATGAGCTGATCGACTACAGCCAGGCCAGCCTCAAGGACGAGATCAAGCGCCTGACCGGCGGCCAGGGCGTGGACGTGATCTACGACCCGGTGGGTGGCGAGCTGTTCGACCAGGCGGTAAGGGGCCTGGCCTGGAATGGCCGGCTGCTTGTGGTGGGGTTTGCCAGCGGGGCGATCCCACAGCTGGCGGCGAACCTGGTGCTGCTCAAGGGCGCAGCGGTCGTGGGGGTGTTTTGGGGGGCGTTTGCCCAGCGTCAGCCGGAGCAGAATGCAGCTAACTTCCGTCAGCTGTTTGCCTGGCAGGGTGAAGGCAAGCTGAAGCCGCTGGTGTCGGAGACTTATCCACTGGCTGAGGCGGGGGCTGCCATTGAGAAGCTGGGGCAGCGGCAGGCTGTGGGTAAGTTGGTGGTGCTGACTAGCTAGCGTCTGGCTGCTTGATTGCCTGCTCGGGCCTCTTCGCGGGGCAAGCCCGCTCCCATAGATTATCCACTGCCCTCAAGGCGGCTCGGGTGCCTGTGGGAGCGGGCTTGCCCCGCGAAGAGGCCGGTACTGCCAGTCAATAAATCAGACCTCGCGCAGGTTATGGCAGCGCCTGAACCGCGCCTCCAGGTTGCGATCCGGCATTTGGTGGCTGCGCAGCGCATTCAACGTCTGTTCCACATACTCGCGCGTGGTGCCATATCGCCCCTTGGCACTGGCTAGGATCTGGCTGAGCAGTGTGTCGGGCAAATTCCCCGCATAGCACGGCAAATGGCGCTCCAGCACAAAACCCAAGGCCTGCACCTTGCTGCCATCACCCAATCGGCAACTGAGCCAGTGCGGGCGGTAGGCCGGGTACGGCATTTCGCGTTGCCACAGGGCCATCAGCGAATCATCCAGGTTGCTTTCATCCAGCCGATAGGCAAAACCACTGCATGACCCACCACGGTCCAGGCCGAACACCAGGCCGGGCGTTTCCGGTGTGCCACGGTGCTCGTGCGACCACAGGTACAGCCCACGGTGATAACCGTGCACCCGTGCGCGCTGCCGCTCTACCGAACTGCACTCCGGTCGCCAGATCAATGAACCATAGGCGAACAACCACACCGGCCCGCCTTCATGGCGTGACATGGTCAGTTGCATGGAGTTGATCAATTGCTCGCGGGTCAGTTGCTGGCCGAAGTCGAGCGCCGGAGGGTAAGCACTTGTCCAGGACAAACTTTCAATTGCCGACATACGCTGCCGCCATTATTCCCTGTGAACTACAGATGAATCGAGAATCGCTGTGTGCCGGGGTTTGCGCCCCGCACCTAAGGTGTCTGCATTAACCTTAGGATAGAAACGCGCCAACACTCAAGCCTGAAAGCTAAAGTTTCACGCGAACTTCCGACGATTGGAGAGCATTGTTTCGAGCGCAGTGAAAGTTATTAGCCAAGGCGGTAACAATTACCGCCTTATACCCACTCGGTTGAACTTGAGTTATTAGCCGCGCGGCGCGTAGGCAAATACATCGGCGCGCATGCGGTGTGCATCCATACCGGCCTCGACCAGGGCATCGAGGGTGGCATAGACCATGTTTGGCGAGCCGCTGGCGTAGACGTGCACGCCGTTGAGGTCGTGGATGTCTTCGCAAACGGCCTCGTGCAGCATGCCGCAGCGGCCTTCCCACCCACACAGGTCACTGACGACCTTGTGCAGGAACAGGTTGGGCAGGCGCAACCATTCGTCCCAATGCTCAATCTGGTAGAAGTCCTCAGGCCGACGCACACCCCAGTAAAGGTGTACCGGATGCTTGAAGCCCTGGGCACGGCAATGCTCGACCAGGCTGTGCATCTGGCCCATTCCCGTACCGGCGGCGATCAGCACCAGCGGCCCGTCTGGCAACTCGGCCAGGTGCGCATCACCGAAAGGCATTTCGATGCGCGCCAGGCGATCACGCTGCAGTTGCTCGATCAGCTGCAGCGCGCTGGGCTCACGCGCCAGCACGTGCAGTTCCAGCTCACGCCCACCATGGGGCGCAGAGGCCAGGGAGAACGCCGCCTGCTTGCCGCCCTCGCGTTCGATCATCAGGTACTGACCGGCGTGATAACGCGGCGGCTTACCGGCAGGCGCACGCAGGCGCACGCGCCAAACGTCGCCACCGACCTCGACGCATTCGCTCACGCTACACGCCAGCTTGCGCACTGGCAGCTCGCCCAGGGCGAGCACACCGTCCCAGAGCAACACGCAATCCTCCAGCGGTTCGGCAATACAGGTGAACAGCTCGCCATGGTCGCGTACTTCGCCGTTCTGGCGGACGCTCCCTTCCACCAGCAAGGCGGCGCAAACATGGCAATTGCCATTGCGGCAGCTGTTCGGGCAGTCATAGCCGAGCCGCCGCGCTCCATCCAGGATCCGTTCCCCGGGTTCAAGCGCCAGCACTGCCCCGGACGGCTGCAACGTTACCTGCATCAATCTATTCCCAACTGATCCCACAGCTCATCGATACGGCGGGTGACGGCCTCGTCCTTGACGATGACCCGTCCCCATTCGCGTGTAGTCTCGCCCGGCCACTTGTGGGTGGCGTCCAGGCCCATCTTCGACCCCAACCCGGACACCGGCGACGCGAAGTCCAGGTAGTCGATCGGGGTGTTGTCGATCATCACCGTATCACGCTTGGGGTCCATGCGCGTGGTGATGGCCCAGATCACATCGTTCCAGTCGCGGGCGTTGATGTCATCGTCGGTGACGATAACAAACTTGGTGTACATGAACTGTCGCAGGAACGACCACACACCCAGCATCACGCGCTTGGCGTGGCCTGGGTATTGTTTTTTCATGGTCACCACCGCCATGCGGTACGAGCAACCTTCCGGTGGCAGGTAGAAGTCGACGATCTCCGGGAACTGCTTTTGCAGGATCGGCACGAACACTTCGTTCAGCGCCACGCCGAGAATCGCCGGCTCATCCGGCGGACGGCCCGTGTAGGTGCTGTGGTAGATCGGTTTTTGCCGGTGAGTGATGCGCTCGACCGTGAACACCGGGAAGCTGTCCACTTCGTTGTAATAGCCGGTGTGGTCGCCGTAGGGGCCTTCCGGCGCCATTTCGCCTGGGTGAATCGCGCCTTCGAGAATGATCTCGGCGGTGGCCGGTACCTGCAGGTTGCTGCCACGGCACTTGACCAGCTCGGTGCGGTTGCCACGCAGCAGGCCCGCGAAGGCGTATTCGGACAGGGTATCCGGCACCGGCGTCACGGCGCCCAGGATGGTTGCAGGGTCTGCGCCCAGCGCCACGGCCACTGGGAACGGCTGGCCGGGGTGCTTCTCGCACCATTCGCGGTAATCCAGCGCGCCGCCACGGTGGCTCAGCCAGCGCATGATGACCTTGTTGCGGCCGATGACCTGCTGGCGGTAGATGCCCAGGTTCTGGCGGTCCTTGTTCGGGCCGCGGGTAACGGTCAGGCCCCAGGTGATCAGCGGGGCCACATCGCCTGGCCAGCAGTGCTGGATCGGCAACTGGCCAAGGTCGACGTCGTCACCTTCGACCACGACTTCCTGGCACACCGCATCCTTGACCACCTTCGGCGCCATCGACACGACTTTCTTGAAGATCGGCAGCTTCGACCAGGCATCTTTCAGGCCTTTCGGCGGCTCTGGTTCTTTGAGGAAGGCCAGCAGCTTGCCGATTTCGCGCAATTCTTCGACCGACTCGGCGCCCATGCCCATGGCCACCCGCTCGGGCGTGCCGAACAGGTTGCCCAGTACCGGGATGTCGTACCCCGTGGGCTTCTCGAACAGCAACGCCGGGCCTTTGGCACGCAGGGTGCGGTCGCAGACCTCGGTCATTTCCAGGACGGGAGAAATCGGAACCTGGATGCGCTTGAGTTCACCGCGCTGTTCCAGGCCACGGATGAAGTCGCGCAAGTCGCGATACTGCATGCAGGAGCCTCGTGTTGGCCGTATCGGTCGGGGTGCAGAGTGTAGCGCCGTTCGGCGCCTAATGGCCAAAAATGACTTGGGGCCGCTTCGCGCCCCATCGCGACACAAGGCCGCTCCTACAGGTAATGCATAATCCTGTAGGAGCGGCCTTGTGTCGCGATGGGGCGCGAAGCGGCCCCAATCGATTCCAGCCTGAAACGCTTACTTACGCTTCATCGACAAGAAGAACTCGTCGTTGGTCTTGGTCTGCTTGAGCTTGTCGACCAGGAACTCGATGGCGGCGATTTCGTCCATCGGGTGCAGCAGCTTGCGCAGGATCCACATGCGCTGCAGTTCGTCGTCGGCGGTCAGCAGCTCTTCGCGGCGGGTGCCGGAGCGGTTGATGTTGATGGCCGGGAACACACGCTTCTCGGCGATACGACGGTCCAGGGGCAGCTCCATGTTGCCGGTACCCTTGAACTCTTCGTAGATCACTTCGTCCATCTTCGAGCCGGTTTCGACCAGCGCGGTGGCGATGATGGTCAGCGAACCGCCTTCTTCGATGTTACGCGCGGCACCGAAGAAACGCTTCGGCTTCTCCAGGGCGTGGGCGTCGACACCACCGGTGAGGACCTTGCCGGAGCTCGGGATCACGGTGTTGTAGGCACGTGCCAGACGGGTGATGGAGTCGAGCAGGATGACCACGTCTTTCTTGTGCTCGACCAGGCGCTTGGCCTTCTCGATGACCATCTCGGCAACCTGCACGTGGCGGGTTGGCGGCTCGTCGAAGGTCGAAGCGACCACTTCGCCGCGCACGGTGCGCTGCATTTCGGTCACTTCTTCCGGGCGCTCGTCGATCAGCAGGACGATCAGGTGGCACTCGGGGTTGTTACGGGTGATGTTCGCCGCGATGTTCTGCAGCATGATCGTTTTACCCGCTTTCGGCGGGGCGACGATCAGGCCACGCTGGCCTTTGCCGATCGGGGCGCACAGGTCGATGACGCGGCCGGTCAAGTCTTCGGTGGAACCGTTACCGGCTTCCATCTTCAGGCGCTTGTTGGGGAACAGCGGCGTCAGGTTTTCGAACAGGATCTTGTTCTTCGCGTTTTCAGGGCGATCGAAGTTGATCGTGTCGACCTTCAGCAGGGCGAAGTAACGCTCCCCTTCCTTCGGCGGGCGGATCTTGCCGACGATGGTATCGCCGGTACGCAGGTTGAAACGGCGGATCTGGCTAGGCGAGACGTAGATGTCGTCGGGGCCGGCCAGGTAGGACGCATCAGCCGAACGCAGGAAACCGAAACCATCCTGGAGAATCTCCAGCACGCCGTCACCCGAGATCTCTTCGCCGCTTTTCGCGTGCTTCTTCAGCAGGGCGAAAATCACGTCCTGTTTGCGCGAACGGGCCATGTTTTCGATGCCCATCTGTTCGGCCATTTCCAGCAGATCGGTAATCGGCTTTTGCTTGAGTTCAGTCAGGTTCATAAGGGGAGTGACGTAATCATGTATGAAGGGAGGATTAAGCTTCTGGCTTAATGAAGCCGCGCCGCTAGAAGGCGATAGGATCGCGCACAGATTCTAATTAGGAGTGCGTCGGCGACGGCGTGCAGGGGGCACTGGAGAAGCAGTGCGAGGCCGAATGTAACACTTGCTTTTTTCGACGTCTAGTGGGTTGGAAAAGAAAAGCCCCGGTATTTCCGGGGCTTTTTCACATCACAGGTGGGCGTCGAGGAACGCGGCCAGCTGCGATTTGGACAGTGCGCCGACCTTGGTGGCCTCGACGTTGCCGTTCTTGAACAGCATCAGCGTCGGGATGCCACGCACGCCATGCTTGGCCGGGGTTTCCTGGTTGTCGTCGATGTTCAGCTTGGCGACAGTCAGTTTGCCTTCGTAGGTGGAAGCGATGTCGTCCAGAACCGGAGCGATCATCTTGCATGGACCGCACCATTCAGCCCAGTAGTCGACCAGCACCGGGCCTTGGGCTTGCAGGACTTCGGCCTCGAAGGTGGCGTCGGTGACGTGTTTGATCAGATCGCTGCTCATGGATATCTCCGGGGTCGTAAGCATAAAAACGTGGCCCATCATAGCCGCAGAGGCTGACTACAGGAAGTCACAGACGATTGAGTGTAACTATAGTTGTGCAAGACGCCGCGAATCGAAACTGTCATATGCGTGTCATAACATCGAATGGCACATTGCCCTGCATCAAGCCTTGGCGTGCCACGCGTTGGCGACAGCCCCGTATCGTGTCACGATTGCCAGGTTAACGACCGAGAACATCCAGATCATGCCGCATACCAACGCGAAGAACCTGTCTCTGATCGCCGCCATCGACCTTGGCTCCAACAGTTTTCACATGGTCGTGGCCAAGGCCCACCACACCGAGATCCGCATTCTCGAACGGCTGGGGGAAAAGGTTCAGCTGGCCGCCGGCATCGACGAAGAGCGCAAGCTCAGCGAAGAAGCCATGGAACGGGGCCTCGAATGCCTCAAGCGCTTCGCCCAACTGATCAACGGGCTGCCCGCGGGTGCGGTGCGCATCGTTGGCACCAACGCCCTGCGCGAGGCGCGCAACCGCAACGAATTCATCCAGCGCGCCGAGGCCATTCTCGGGCACCCGGTGGAAGTGATTTCCGGCCGTGAGGAAGCCCGCCTGATCTACCTCGGCGTCTCCCACACCCTGGCCGACAACCCCGGTAAGCGCCTGGTCGCCGACATCGGCGGCGGCAGTACCGAGTTCATCATCGGCCAGCGGTTCGAGCCACTGCTGCGCGAGAGCCTGCAAATGGGCTGCGTCAGCTTCACCCAGCGCTACTTCCGCGACGGCAAGATCACCCCGGCGCGTTATGCCCAGGCCTACACCGCCGCGCGGCTGGAGCTGATGAGCATCGAAAACGCCCTGCACCGCCTGACCTGGGACGAAGCCATCGGGTCGTCCGGCACCATCCGCGCCATCGGCGCAGCCATCAAGGCCAGCGGCCTGGGCAATGGCGAGGTCAACGCCGAAGGGCTGGCGTGGGTCAAACGCAAACTGTTCAAGCTGGGCGAGGTGGACAAGATCGACTTCGAAGGGGTCAAGCCAGACCGCCGCACCATCTTCCCGGCAGGCCTTGCGATTCTCGAGGCCATCTTCGACGCCCTCGAACTGCAACGCATGGACCACTGCGACGGCGCCCTGCGCGAAGGCGTGCTGTTCGACCTGCTCGGCCGCCATCACCACGAAGACGTGCGCGAGCGCACCCTCAACTCCTTGATGGAGCGTTACCACGTCGACCAAGGCCAGGCCGCGCGCGTCGAGCGCAAGGCACTGCACGCCTTCGACCAGGTAGCAAAAGCTTGGAATCTGGAAGAGGGCAATTGGCGCGATCTTCTGGGATGGGCCGCGAAAGTGCACGAAGTTGGGCTGGACATCGCCCACTATCACTACCACAAGCACGGCGCCTACCTGATCGAGCACTCCGACCTGTCGGGCTTTTCCCGTGAGGATCAGCAGATGATGGCCCTGCTGGTACGCGGCCATCGCCGCAACATCCCCAAGGACAAGTTCGCCGAGTTCGGCGATGAAGGCGTGCAGCTGATTCGCCTGTGCGTGCTGCTGCGCTTCGCCATCCTGTTCCACCACATTCGTGGCACGCAGCAAATGCCGAAGGTACAGCTGCAAGCAGGCGACAACAGCCTCGATGTGGTCTTCCCAGAAGGCTGGCTGGAGCAGAACCAGCTGACCCAGGCCGACTTCGCCAACGAGGCGGAGTGGCTGGCCCGGGTCGGCTTCGTCCTCAGCGTACGTTGAGGACCGGGTTGCTCAGGCGCTCCAGCAGGGTCGCCTGGGCACTGCGCGGGTTCTGGTTGCCGGTTGGGGTGCTGCGCACGTAGCGCCCATCCGACTGCAGCGTCCAGGCATGGGTGTTGTCGGTCAGGTAGCTTTCCAGCTCTTTCTTCACCCGCAGCAACAGCTTCTTGCCTTCGACCGGGAAGCAGGTCTCGACGCGCTTGTCGAGGTTGCGCTCCATCCAGTCGGCACTGGACAGGTAGATCTGCTCCTCGCCGCCATTGAGGAAGTAGAACACCCGGGTGTGCTCGAGGAAGCGGCCGATGATCGAGCGCACGTGAATGTTGTGCGAAACCCCCGGAATACCTGGCCGCAGGCAGCACATACCGCGCACCACCAGGTCGATGCGCACCCCGGACTGGCTAGCCTTGTACAGCGCCTTGATGACCTTGGCATCGGTCAGCGAGTTGAACTTGGCGATGATGTGCGCAGGCTTGCCGTCCAGTGCGAACTGGGTCTCGCGGGCAATCATGTCGAGCATGCCCTTCTTCAGCGTGAAGGGTGCGTGCAGCAGCTTTTTCATGCGCAGGGTCTTGCCCATGCCGATCAGCTGGCTGAACAGCTTGCCGACGTCTTCGGTGAGGGCGTCGTCAGAGGTCAGCAGGCTGTAGTCGGTGTACAGGCGGGCGTTGCCGGCGTGGTAGTTGCCGGTACCCAAGTGCGCATAGCGGACGATTTCGCCCTGCTCACGCCGCAGGATCAGCATCATCTTGGCGTGGGTCTTGAACCCGACCACCCCGTAAATCACCACCGCACCCGCCGCTTGCAGGCGGCTGGCCATCTGCAGGTTGGACTCTTCGTCGAAACGCGCGCGCAATTCGATCACCGCAGTGACTTCCTTGCCGTTACGGGCAGCGTCCACCAACGCGTCGACGATCTCCGAGTTGGCACCGGAGCGATACAGGGTCTGGCGCACGGCCAGCACATGCGGGTCCTTGGCGGCCTGGCG
The DNA here is from genome assembly GCF_014269205.2 of Pseudomonas kermanshahensis. Taxonomy (NCBI): domain Bacteria; kingdom Pseudomonadati; phylum Pseudomonadota; class Gammaproteobacteria; order Pseudomonadales; family Pseudomonadaceae; genus Pseudomonas; species Pseudomonas kermanshahensis. The sequence continues at coordinate 347,626 of NZ_JABWRY020000002.1, read as the reverse complement.
CAGCAGGTCGACCACCGGCGTGAACGATTCGAACGGGTGCATCAGCAGCACGTCCTGCTTACTGATCACGCTGAAGATGTTGTCAGCGTTCTGCAGCAGCTTGGGGATCGCCGGGGTGAACGGCATGTATTGCAGCTGCGGGTGGCTGTCGAGGCCGGTGATGCTGAACAGGCGGGTCAAGTTGACCGGGCCATTGACCTGGTACAGCTCGCTCTCGCTCAGGCTGAACTGCTTGAGCAGGTAGTCCGACAGGTGTTTCGGGCAGGTATCAGCCACCTCAAGCCGCACGGCATCTCCGTAACGGCGCGAGAACAGCTCGCCGCGCAGGGCGCGGGCCAAGTCGTCGACTTCTTCGGAGTCCAGCGCCAGGTCGGCGTTTCGGGTCAGGCGGAACTGGTAGCAGCCCTTGACCTTCATGCCCTGGAACAGGTCGTCGGCGTGCGCGTGGATCATCGACGACAGGAACACGTAGTTGGCGCCCGGGCCACCGACTTCTTCAGGCACGCGGATGACCCGCGGCAACAGCCGCGGCGCCGGGATGATCGCCAGGCCCGAGTCGCGGCCGAAAGCATCGACGCCTTCGAGTTCAACGATGAAGTTGAGGCTCTTGTTCACCAGCAAGGGGAACGGGTGCGTCGGGTCGAGGCCGATCGGGGTGATGATCGGCGCGATCTCGTCACGGAAGAAGCGCCGCACCCAGGTCTTGAGCTTGGGCGTCCAGTGACGGCGACGGATGAAGCGGATGTGGTGTTTTTCAAGCTCTGGCAGCAGCACGTCGTTGAGGATCGCGTACTGGCGATCCACCTCGGTGTGCACCAGCTCGCTGATGCGCGCCAGCGCCTGGTGCGGCTGCAAGCCGTCGGCCCCGGCCTGTTCGCGGGCGAAATTGATCTGCTTCTTCAGGCCGGCGACGCGGATCTCGAAGAATTCGTCGAGGTTGCTGGAGAAGATCAGCAGGAATTTCAGACGCTCGAGCAGCGGGTAGCTCTCGTCCAGTGCCTGCTCCAGCACCCGAATGTTGAACTGCAGCTGCGACAGCTCGCGATGAATGTACAGGCTGCTGTCGTCAAGGCCCGGGACGGTGATCGCCGGTGCCGGCGCGGGGGCCGGTGCCGCGGCCTCGACCACAGGCTCGGGCTCTGGCGCCAGCGGCAGGTCTGGCGTGGTTTGCACCATCTCTTCGGGGACTGCCTGGGCGTCCTTGATCGCGACAGGGGTGAGCACTTCATTATTCATCTGGACGTTCCTGGAGGACGTTAACGCCCTATCATCAATTGAGCGGGACGATAAGCGGCCATTATGACGCCTGTGTTACACCCACTGGCAAGCCTGCGACTTGTGGCCGAAGGCATTGTCCTTGTAGGAATTGTTCACGTCGAGACACATTTGGACACTTTCATCCACGCGCGCGAAGGGGTAGGCTGCGCGTTCATTTCGCCAGCACCTCAGAAAATGCTTCAACAATTCCTGCAGGATTTCGGCTACTTCGCCCTTTTTCTAGGCACCTTCTTTGAAGGCGAGACCATCCTGGTGCTTGCGGGTTTCCTCGCGTTCCGCGGTTACATGGACATCAAGCTGGTGTGCCTGGTGGCCTTCTTCGGCAGCTATGCCGGCGATCAGCTGTGGTACTTCATGGGCCGTCGCCATGGGCGCAAGATCCTGGCACGCAAACCGCGCTGGCAGGCCATGGGTGATCGGGCGCTGGACCACATCCGCCGCCACCCCGACATCTGGGTGCTGAGCTTCCGCTTCGTCTATGGGCTGCGCACGGTCATGCCGGTGGCCATTGGCCTGTCGGGCTATCCGCCGCGCCGCTACCTGCTGCTCAACGGCCTCGGTGCCGCCATCTGGGCGCTGGCCCTGGGCGCAGCGGCCTACCACTTCGGCGCCATCCTCGAAGGCTTGCTGGGCAATGTGAAGAAGTACGAGCTATGGGTGCTCGGCGGCCTGTTGTTGCTCGGTGTCCTGCTCTGGCTGCGCCGGCGCTTCCGCACCCTGCGCGCGGAGCGCAAGGCGGCGGCACTGGCTCAGGCCCCAGAGGCTGAGCAGGCTGTAAGCCAGGAGCAGGACCCACCCAAGCGGCGTGATCACCGCTAAGCCCATTGCGCCAGCCAGGTACAGCGCTGGCGCATTCGACAGCAACCGCGCCCGCTCCAGGCGCACGGCCCAGGGCCGGTTCTCCAGCAGCGCGCCGAGCACGAACAAGCCCAAGGCCATGACCGACCAGCCCAGTATCAAGGCGGCGGCAGGCACGCGCTCCGCGGCCTCCATCAAATAGCTGCCCAAGGCCACATAGACGACGAACTGCGCCGCTACATAGGCCTGCTGCGCTCGCCCCAGGGCAACCTCGAACTTGCGAAACAGCGCCAGGTCCGGCTTGGCCAGTGGGTAACGCGCCGCGACATCGGCCGGGCGCCAGCCCGTGGGCATGAACCAGATCCGCCATTTGTCCCACACGCTGCGCGTGCGCCGGGCATCACGCCACAGCTGGGCGTAGAACTGCAGGTTGGCCCACAGCGGGTTCCAGCTGGCCAGTGGGGTGGTCACGCCGAATACCACGGGCTCGGCCGGGTCCTCTTCCTTGAACGTTCCGAACAGGCGGTCCCAGAGAATGAACACGCCGCCGTAATTGCGATCCAAGTAAACAGGATTTTGCGCATGGTGGACGCGATGGTTGGATGGCGTGATGAAGATCCACTCAAGCCAACCGAGTTTGGCAATGTGCCGGGTATGCACCCAGAACTGGTACAGCAGGTTCAGCGACGCCACGGTGATGAACACCAGGGGCGGCACGCCGATCAGCGCCAATGGCAGGTAGAAGATCCACGAAAAGATGAAGCCGCTGCTGGTCTGGCGCAGCGCCGTGGTGAGGTTGTACTCCTCGCTTTGGTGGTGCACCGAATGAGCCGCCCACAGCACGTTACGTTCGTGCCCCAGGCGGTGCAGCCAGTAGTAGCAGAGGTCGTACAGGACGAACGCCAGCACCCACACCCACCACGCTTGCTGGGGCAAGCGCAGCAGCGCCAGATGCTCCCAGGCCAAGGCATAGGTCAGCAGCCCGACCCCTTTGGTCAACAGGCCAGTGCTGGTCGACAAGACGCCTGTACTCAGGCTGTTGATCGCGTCGGCCAAGGTGTAATTACGCTGGCCACGCACGCGGTCAGCCACCAGTTCAACGGCGATCAATACGAAGAAGAACGGCACGGCCAGCAGTATCAGGTCCATGGTGACGACCTCAGGCGTTATCCACAAAGATTAGGCCGCGACCGCGGGAATCCCTATGGCTACATCTGCCAAACTAGAGGACATTTAGCGCCTCGACACTGGAGTAATGAGCATGACGAAAAAAGTAGCGGTGATACTTTCCGGCTGTGGCGTCTATGACGGCGCCGAAATCCACGAAAGCGTGATCACCCTGCTGCGCCTCGACCAGCGCGGGGCGCAGGTGCAGTGCTTTGCGCCGAACATCGCGCAGATGCATGTGATCAATCACCTGACCGGCGAAGAAATGCCCGAGTCGCGCAACGTGCTGGTGGAGTCGGCGCGTATCGCCCGTGGCGAGGTCAAGGACATCCGCGAAGCCAATGCCGAAGACTTCGATGCACTGATTGTGCCCGGTGGTTTCGGGGCGGCGAAAAACCTCTCGAACTTTGCCGTCGAAGGCACCAACTGCAGCGTCAACCCAGACGTACTGGCCCTGGCCGAAGCCTTTGCCGATGCCTGCAAGCCGGTTGGGCTGATCTGCATCTCGCCAGCGCTGGCGGCGAAGATCTACGGCCCAGGCGTGGTCTGCACCATCGGCAACGATGCCGGCACGGCTGCTGCGGTAGAGAAGATGGGTGGCAAGCATGAAGAGTGCGATGTGCACGACATCGTTGAAGACACCCAGCGCAAGCTGGTGACGACCCCGGCCTACATGGTTGCGAAGTCGATCAGCGAAGCGGCCGGTGGGATCTACAAGCTGGTAGACCGGGTGCTGGAGCTGACCCACGAGGGCGACCAATAACCCAAGCCTGCCCTGCCTTTGTAGGAGCGGCCTTGCGTCGCGAAAGGGCTGCGCAGCGGCCCCGGCAATCTATGCCTGATGCGCAGATCGTGGGGCCTTGCGCAGCCCTTTCGCAGCACAAGGCTGCTCCTACAAAAGCCGTGGACGTCAGGTGGGCTTGGACAAGCGCGCGATAATCCGGTCCAGCGCATTGGCGAATGCCTGCTTCTCGCGCTCGCCATAAGGCGCCTGCCCTCCCCCAACCTGCCCTTGCTCGCGCAAATCGGTGAACAGGTTGCGCGTCGCCAGCCGGTCGCCCATGTTGCGCTCGTCAAACTCGCGCCCGCGCGGGTCCAGCGCCGCCACGCCTTTCTTGACCAGCCGATCGGCCAACGGCACGTCGCTGCAGATCACCAGCTCACCCGGCGCGGCGTTGTCGACCAAATAGTCGTCGGCCGCATCCATACCGCTGGGTACCACGATCAGCCGCACACAGGCAAAGGCCGGTTTGCTTTGCGCCTGGCCGGCCACCATCACCACCTCGAGTTTGCGCTTGAGGGCGAACTTGACGATCAAATCCTTTGCCGCCTTGGGGCAAGCGTCGGCATCGATCCATACACGCATCCGTAAACACCTCTAAATCAGCGAGACTACGCTCATGCAGCCCATCATGCCCGAAGCGGGCTGAAAGCTGGAGTCGGCGGGTTTCACCCACACGCAAGGACGCTGGAAAAATGACGCCAACAAATCGATTTAGCGCTTATCCGACTGGTTCACTCAGGCTAAACTCGCCGCAGCCCTACTGGCCTGCCACGAGCGCGCAATGAACCACCCCCAAGAAATCCGCCCAGACCTGGACGAAGGCATCGACCGGAAAGTTCTGGCGACCTTGCGTGCGCGCTTTCTGACGCTCAACCAAGGTCGCCTGCAACGTGCGATGGAGGGGCTGTCGACGCGCCAGCAACAGGTACTGACACTGTTGCCGCTGCTGTTCCACGTCAACCACCCACTGCTGCCCGGCTATGTCTCGAGCAGTACGCCCGCCGGGGTGGCCGGTTTCGAGCCTGCCGACGACCTGGTCGCCGAAGCGCAACGGCTGGCACGCTCGTTCGCCTACAAGGCCCGCCAGGGGCAGGCAGCGCGCCCAATCCATGGCGTGTTCCTGATGGGCAGCCTGGGCTCGCTGGCCCAGGCCGAACAAAGCGACATGGACTTGTGGGTCTGCCATGCGCCAGGCCTGGGTGATGACCTGCTGAACGAGCTGCGCCGCAAATGCCAACTGCTGGAAACCTGGGCCGCCAGCCTAGGCGCCGAAGCACACTTCTTCCTCATCGACCCGCAAGGCTTTGCGCAAGGCGAGCGGGACGGCCAGCTTGGTTCCGACGACTGCGGCACCACCCAGCATTACCTGCTGCTCGACGAGTTCTACCGCACCGCCATCTGGCTGGCTGGGCGCACGCCGCTGTGGTGGCTGGTGCCGGTCTACGAAGAGCACAACTACAGTGCCTATACCCAGACCTTGCTCAGCAAGCGCTTCATCCGCAGCCAGGACGTGCTCGACCTCGGCAACCTGGCGCATATCCCCCCCGGCGAGTTCGTGGGTGCTGGGCTGTGGCAACTGTTCAAAGGCATCGACTCGCCCTACAAATCGCTGCTCAAACTGCTGCTGACCGAAGCCTACGCCAGCGAGCACCCCGCCGTGCGCTGCCTGAGCCTGGACTACAAGCATGCGGTGTTCGCCAACCAGCTCGACCTCGACGAGCTGGACCCTTACGTGATGGTCTATCGGCGCATCGAGCACTATCTGCGGCAACGCGGCGAAACGGCGCGCCTTGAGCTGGTCAGGCGCAGCCTGTACCTGAAGGTCAACAAGAAACTCAGCGGCCAGGTGCGCGCCAACGGTTGGCAGCGCCAATTGCTGCAACGCCTGGCAGACGAATGGGGTTGGGACGAGCGCCAGCTGGCCCTGCTCGACAGCCGCAGCCAATGGAAGGTTGGCCAGGTCGCGGTCGAACGCCGCGAGCTGGTGGCTGAGCTGAACCACAGCTACCGCTTCCTCAGCCAGTTCGCCCAGACCCGCAACGCCAGCAGCCGCGCCGACCAGCGTGACCTCAATGTGCTGGGCCGGCGCCTGTACGCCGCCTTCGAGCGCCGTGCCGGCAAGACCGAGGTGATCAACCCAGGGATCGCCCCGGACCTCGCAGAAGGCACCCTCACCCTGGTCCAGGCCCCCAACCGCAAAGAGCCGGGCAGCCACCACTGGGAGCTTTACACCGGCAACCTGAGCACGCACGAGGTCACGCATTTCAGCCCGATCAAACGCTGCCGCGAGCTGCTCGAACTGCTGACCTGGGCCCATCGCAATGGCGTCATCGACAGCAGTACACGCTTCGCCGTGCACCCTGGCGCCAGTGACCTGCGCGAGCTCGAGCTGTTCAACCTGCTGGGCAGCTTGCAGCAGACCCTCGACCTGCCGCTGCCGACCGTCAGCGAAGTCCGCCTGCTGCAACCCAGTGTGGCCGACGAAATCCTGTTGCTGATCAACGTCGGCATCGACCCGCTGCGCCAGCACCGCGACCTGAACATCCTGATGACCACCGAGCGCACCGACTCGCTGAGCTACGCCGGCGTGCGCGAAAACCTGGTGCTGACGCTGGACCAGGTCACCCTCAACAGCTGGAATGAAGTGCTGGTGCAGCGCTACGACGGCGAGCACGCATTGCTGCGCTGCCTGCGCGACTACCTCAACAGCCTCGGCCAGCGCGGCCACCGCCCCCGGCTACGGGTACGCTGCTTCTGCCACAACCGCGCCCAGGCCATCGAGCAGCGGGTCGAGGAGGTTTTCGCCACGGTGCAACAGTTGCTCGACCAGGGGGCGAACTACCGCTACCTGCTGCAGGTAGCCCAGCACACCCATGTGCTGGAGCTACTGCCCGGCCAGGTAAGCCTGGCGACCCTGGCTGACCACCAGGCGCTGCTGGACTACCTGAGTGAAGAACGCAGCCGCTACAGCCCGCTGCACCTGGACGCCAATGCCCTGCAGGACCACGACCTGGCACTGGTGCTGGAGCAGGGGCGGCCCGCGTGCATCCAAGTGTTCTATCGCCTGCAAGGCGCCTGGGCCGATCTGTATGTGCTGGATGAGTACAACGCGCTGTGGCAACAGCGCCTGCCATTGCAGGATGAAGCCCATCTGCTGCTGCCACTGCAACGCTTCCTGCGTTCGGTGCTGATGCGCCGCGATACTCAACTGCCGCTGGACGCCCTGCGCCCCGCTTCGCTGGATATCCACTATGGGCAGTTGTTGCCGTCAGGCCCGGGCAAGGCGCGCAGCATCGAGCCACGGCTGGTGCCTATCGAGGGCAGCGGCCAGCCGTACTATGAGGTTCAGGCGATTATCCAGGGCGGTGCCGCGGGCGCCGTGACGGTGACGTTGTACTGTGACCAACAGGAGTTCTCCGAGCTGGACCATGGCGATCAGCTGTACGCCGTGGTCGCCCGGCAGATCATCGGGCAACGCCGCAGCGCCGGTCATTACCGCTGCTACATTACCGACCTGGATTTGTCCGAGCTGCTGGGTGATGAGCTGGGCGCGACCGTTCTGTACCTGCGTTACAAGCGGGAGCTGGAACAGGCGCTGAATGAGGGGCTAGAGCAGTTGCAGGCAGCGGTCGGGGGATGAACCAGTGGGGCCGCGTTGTACCCCTATTTACAGGGCATGCGCGAACATTGTGGGGCCTTGTGCCGCGATGGGCCGCAAAGCGGCCCCCAAAAGGCTCACAGGTCGAAATCACCCGCCGCTTCTGGCTGATACTCGACTTCCAGCAGCTTCAGCTTGAGGGTCTTGCCGCCCGGCGCCGGCCAGTCGATCTGCTCACCGACCGAAAGGCCCAGCAAGGCACAACCAATCGGCGCCAGGATCGACACCTTGCCTTCCGGCCCAGCATCCTTCGGGTACACCAGGGTCAAGTGGTAGTCCTTGCCGCTGGCCTCTTCACGGCAGTGCACGCGCGAGTTCATGGTCACCACCCCGGCCGGGACGTCCTCGTGACCGACCACCTGTTCGGCGCGGTCAAGCTCGTCCTGCAGGGCGAGCACACCCGGCGTACTTTCGTCGAGGCTGTCGATCAGACGCTCGAGACGTTGTACGTCCAATCGGGTGAGGATGAGGGAAGGCTTGGTGCTCATGATCCAGTCAGACTCCTTTGAACAGGCAATTTTCGTCGGGCAAATAAAGCAAAACCCCGCCCAAGGGCGGGGTTTATGATGACTTTGGCGTCACCGACGCAGAACCTGACACTACCACAGCCGGGCAAATACTCAAGCCCGTGCGCGCAAGGCCTCGGCTTCGCGGCAGATCTGCCGGCGCCGCTCGTCGTCCGCAGACCGCCATTCGCGGATGTGCTCCACAGGGCGGTGGCAGCCGGTGCAGACACGCTGCTCATCCAGGCGGCAGACGCTGATGCACGGCGATTTCACGGCCGTGCTGACATTGCTGTAGAGCGGCTTGGGCGGCCGCAGCTGCTCACTCATCTCAGATCTCGTCGAAGTCCAGCTTCTCGCCGGCCCGCTCCCAGACGATGCGCTCCAGCATCTCGCCGAGCAGCTCTTCGCTCTTCTCGCAGATCCACTTCTTGCTCTCTTCGTCGTAGTCGAAGTGGAAGCCACCCGACTTGTCCGCCAGCCACAACTGGCGCAGGGGCTCCTGGCGGCTGAAGATCAACTGGCTGCCGTTGTCGAACTTGATGGTCAGGACACCGGCGGAGTTCTCCATGTCCAGGTCCATGCCGCTCTCGTCGAACAGGTCTTCCAGGGCCTGTTGGGTCGCGTCGACCAGATCATGGAAACGCGCTTCGCTCAAACTCATTGCAGGAACCTCGAAATTGGCTGCGTTACAGGCAAGCCGGGCAAGATACGGGCGCTTGCCGCCGAATGCAAAGATTAGCCATTGCAGGCGGCAAGAATAGCCCGCCCGGCGGACCGGCTCTTGCATAGGCAATCCGCCGGTCGCTCGGTATACTCGGGCGCAATACTGCATATTTCAAAGGATTTCACCCATGAAGCGCCTGATTTCCTCGCTCGCGGCGCTGGTCGCGGTTGCCTGCCTCGTTTCGGCCTGCGGTCAGAAGGGCCCCCTGTACCTGCCGGAAGACGGCAAGGACGGCAAGGGCAGCCAGAAGTCGCATCAGCACAAGCACGCTCCGGCGGTACAGCCGCAAGAAGAGCAGCCTATCCAGCCCGAGCAAACGCCAGAGCAGTAAGGAAATCAGATGAACGCTTTCAATTACCGCGACGGTGAACTGTTCGCGGAAGGTGTGGCCCTGTCGGCCATCGCCGAACGTTTCGGCACCCCGACCTACGTGTACTCGCGTGCCCACATCGAAGCCCAGTACCGCAGCTATACCGACGCGCTGCAAGGCGTCGAACACCTGGTGTGCTTTGCAGTCAAGGCCAACTCCAACCTCGGTGTGCTGAACGTGCTGGCCCGTATGGGCGCAGGCTTCGACATCGTTTCCGGCGGTGAGCTGGAGCGCGTACTGGCCGCTGGCGGCCGCGCTGATCGTGTGGTGTTCTCCGGTGTCGGCAAGACCCGCGAAGACATGCGCCGCGCGCTGGAAGTCGGCGTGCACTGCTTCAACGTCGAGTCCACCGACGAGCTTGAGCGCCTGCAAGTGGTGGCCGCCGAGATGGGCAAGGTTGCCCCGGTCTCGCTGCGGGTCAACCCGGACGTCGACGCCGGCACCCACCCGTACATCTCCACCGGCCTCAAAGAAAACAAATTCGGCATCGCCATCGCCGACGCCGAAGCCATCTACGTGCGTGCCGCCCAACTGCCAAACCTGGACGTGGTCGGTGTCGACTGCCACATCGGTTCGCAGTTGACCACCGTCGAGCCGTTCCTCGATGCCCTCGACCGCCTGCTGGACCTGGTCGACCGCCTGGCCGACTGCGGCATCCACCTGCGCCACCTCGACCTGGGTGGCGGCGTTGGCGTGCGCTACCGCGATGAAGAGCCGCCTTTGGTGGCCGACTACATCAAGGCCATCCGCGCGCGCGTCGGCGACCGCGACCTGGCCCTGGTCTTCGAGCCGGGCCGCTACATCGTGGCCAACGCCGGTGTTCTGCTGACCCGCGTCGAGTACCTCAAGCACACCGAACACAAAGACTTCGCCATCATTGATGCGGCGATGAACGACCTGATCCGGCCGGCCCTGTACCAGGCCTGGATGGGCGTCAGCGCGGTCACCCCACGCGAAGGCCAAGGCCGCGCCTACGACCTGGTCGGGCCGATCTGCGAAACCGGCGACTTCATTGCCAAGGAGCGCGAGCTGAACCTGGCCGAAGGCGATCTGCTGGCTGTGCAGTCTGCCGGCGCCTATGGTTTTGTCATGAGCTCGAACTACAACACCCGTGGCCGTTGCGCCGAAATCCTGGTCGACGGTGACCAGGCGTTCGAAGTACGCCGCCGCGAAACCGTCGCCGAACTGTATGCTGGCGAAAGCCTGCTGCCGGAGTGAGCCCATGCTGCTGCGTTTCACCAAGATGCATGGGCTGGGCAATGACTTCATGGTCCTCGACCTGGTCAGCCAACACGCACACATCCAGCCCAAGCATGCCAAGCAATGGGGCGACCGCCACACCGGCATCGGCTTCGACCAGCTGCTGATCGTCGAGGCACCGAACAATCCAGAAGTGGACTTCCGCTACCGGATCTTCAATGCCGACGGCTCCGAAGTCGAACAGTGCGGCAACGGTGCGCGCTGCTTTGCCCGCTTCGTGCTGGACAAGCGCCTGACCGCGAAAAAGCGCATCCGCGTCGAAACCAAGAGCGGCATCATCGAGCTGGACGTGCAGAACGACGGCCAGGTGAGTGTCGACATGGGCCCGCCGCGCCTGGTGCCGGCCGAAATCCCCTTCGTCGCCGACGAGCAGGCACTGAGTTACCCACTGGAAGTCGACGGCGAGGTTCACGCCATTGCCGCTGTGTCCATGGGCAACCCACATGCCGTGTTGCGCGTCGATGACGTGCATACCGCGCCTGTGCATGCCCTGGGCCCGAAGATCGAAAACCATCCGCGCTTCCCGCAGCGGGTCAACGCTGGCTTCATCCAGGTCATCGACCGTCACCGTGCCAACCTGCGGGTCTGGGAACGCGGTGCCGGCGAGACCCAGGCCTGCGGCACCGGCGCTTGCGCTGCGGCCGTGGCGGCTATCAGCCAAGGCTGGATGGACTCACCGGTGACCCTCGACCTGCCGGGTGGCCGCCTGCACATCGAATGGGCCGGCCCCGGCAAGCCCGTGTTGATGACCGGCCCGGCCGTACGCGTCTACGAAGGACAGGTTCGTCTCTAAGCGAGTAACCGCCATGACCGATCAGCCCAAGGTTGTACCCCAGCAGTCCACCGAGCTCGATGCCGAGGCGGTGGTCGCGTACCTGCGCGCCCACCCGACCTTCTTCGCCGAGCACGACGAACTGCTGGTCGAGCAGCGCATCCCCCACCAGCGTGGCGACAGCGTGTCGCTGGTGGAGCGCCAGCTCAAGCTGCTGCGCGACCGCAACATCGAGATGCGCCATCGCCTGTCGCAACTGATGGACGTGGCGCGAGACAACGACCGGCTGTTCGACAAGACCCGCCGGCTGATCCTCGACCTGCTCGATGCAGGCAGCCTGGAAGAAGTGGTGATGGCGGTCGAAGACAGCCTGCGCCAGGAGTTTCAGGTGCCCTTCGTCAGCCTGATCCTGTTCGGCGATAACGTCGCGCCAGTGGGCCGCTGGGTCAGCAACGCCGAGGCGCACCAAGCCATCGGCGGCCTGCTGGGGGGCGGCAAAACGGTCAGCGGCAACCTGCGCGACCATGAGCTGGCGTTCCTGTTCGGTGAAGATCAGCGCCTCGAAGTCGGCTCCAGCGCCGTTGCCGCCCTCGAATACCAAGGGCTGCACGGCGTGCTGGCGATTGGCAGCCGCGACCCGCAACACTACAAGAGCAGCGTCGGCACCCTGTTCCTCGGCTACATTGCCGAGGTGCTGGGCCGTGTCGTGCCGCGCGTTACCCAGACCCTGCGTCCGGTGCGCTGATGGAACGCCAGCTGGAGGCTTATTGCGCACACCTGCGCAATGAGCGCCAGGTGTCCGAGCACACCCTGCTGGCTTACCGCCGTGACCTCGACAAGGTCATTGCCTACTGCAACGATCAGGGCATCGCCGGCTGGCAAGCGCTGCAAATCCAGCAGCTACGCCAGTTGATCGCCCGCCAGCACCACCAAGGCCAATCCTCGCGCAGCCTGGCGCGCCTGCTGTCGGCCGTGCGCGGCTTGTACCGATACCTGAACCGTGAAGGGCTGTGCCAGCACGACCCGGCCAGCGGCCTGTCTGCGCCCAAGGGCGAGCGCCGCCTGCCCAAGACGCTGGATACCGACCGCGCCCTGCAACTGCTCGATGGCGGCGTCGACGACGACTTCATTGCCCGACGTGACCAGGCCATGCTCGAACTGTTCTATTCGTCAGGCCTGCGCTTGTCCGAACTGGCTGGCCTCGACCTCGAATACCTCGACCTTGCCGGCGGGCTGGTGCAGGTGCTGGGCAAGGGTGGCAAGGCGCGCGTACTGCCTGTCGGCCGTAAAGCCCGCGAGGCCCTGCAGGCGTGGTTGCGCCTGCGCGGCATCGGCGGCCCACGCGACAGCGCCGTGTTCATCACGCGCCAAGGCAATCGCTTGAGCCCACGGGCTATCCAGATGCGGGTCAAGGTCGCCGGCGAGCGTGAGCTGGGCCAGCACCTGCACCCGCACATGCTTCGCCATTCTTTCGCCAGCCATCTGCTGGAATCGTCCCAGGACCTGCGTGCGGTGCAAGAGATGCTCGGCCATGCCGACATCAGCACCACGCAAATCTACACCCACCTGGACTTCCAGCACCTGGCCGCGGTGTACGACAGCGCCCACCCCCGGGCCAAACGCAGCAAAGGCACAGACTCATGAGCATCAAGCTGATCACCTTCGACCTCGATGACACCCTGTGGGAGACCGCGCCGGTGATTGCCAGCGCTGAAGTGGTCCTGCGCGACTGGCTCGAAGCCAACGCGCCGATCCTCGGCGGCGTGCCGGTCGAACACCTGTTCGCCATTCGCGAGCGCCTGGTGCAGGCCGAGCCCGGCCTCAAGCACCGTATCAGCGCCCTGCGCCGGCGGGTGCTGTTCCATGCCCTGGAAGAGGTCGGCTACAGCGAAAAGCACGCGCAGGCGCTGGCCAACGAAGGCTTTGAAGTGTTCCTGCATGCACGCCACCAGGTGGAAATTTTCCCGGAGGTGCAGCCGGTGCTGGAAATCCTGCGCCACCAGTACACCCTGGGGGTGGTCACCAACGGCAACGCCGATGTGAGCCGCCTGGGCTTGGCGGACTACTTCCGCTTTGCCCTGTGCGCCGAGGACCTGGGCATCGGCAAACCGGACCCGGCACCGTTTCTCGAGGCGCTGAAACGTGGCGAGGTCGAAGCCAGCGCGGCGGTGCATGTGGGTGACCACCCCGGCGATGACATTGCCGGCGCCCAACGGGCCGGGCTGCGGGCCGTGTGGTTCAACCCACAAGGCAAGGCCTGGGTCGGTGAGCGGGCACCCGATGCCGAGATCCAGCGGCTTTCGCAACTGCCTGAGGTAATGGCGCGCTGGCGCTGACAGGGGCCGCTTCGCGGCCCATCGCCGGCAAGCCAGCTCCCACAGGTATGCGCTGCGCCTAAGGTAGCTTTATCCTGGGGGAGCTGGCTTGCCGGCGATAGGGCTCCTAAACCCAACACGCACAAAAAAGCCCGCAGCGACGGCGGGCTTTTTTGTGGGCGACCACTCAGATAGGGCGGCTGCCGTATTTGTTGTCCGGCTTCTTGGGCGGATCGGCGACCACGTTGGCCTCCACTTCCTGCACCTTGCCACCGCGCGAGAGGAACTCTTCCATCGCTTTGGCCAGCGCATCGCGCTCCTTCTGCTTGGCTTCCATGCTCGGCATCTCGTCTACCGAGACAGCGGCCTTGGACTTGCCTTTGGCAGTGGGCGCAGGGCTATCGTCTTCGCCAGCGTCTTCCGCAACGTCGTCAGCCGCTGCTTCGAGACCCTCATCAGCCTCATCATCGTCGCCTACTTCGAGGTCGTCGTTTTCCAGATCATCGTCGCTCATGTTCTACCTCATGACTTGCGAAAAGCAGGTTGGTTATAGACCAGTGCAGCCGTAGACCGGCAGCCACCAGTGAAAATTCAACTGGCCGTGGGTTGGCCACTGCCTTGGGCATCCACCTCCTGATGGGAGGGTCGTACCCTGCAGGCCCTGCTCCTGGCAGGACCTGACGAAATCCTTGAGCCACCTGCTGGCCACGCGCTAATGGCAAGCCTAGCAAAGGCTGGGGAAGCGTGCGGACTGCATGTCAAACACCCTTCGGCGCGCATTCTAGCGCGCCCGTGGAAAAAGCAAAGCTCCATAAACGCTCGGCATCTTGTAAGTTTTCTGCCTACGTCGCGAACGTGACGGATAAACCGTTTGCCGTGCGGGAAATGGCAAAAATCAGACGAAAAAATGCCCGGCGAACCGGGCAAGTTTTTACCGCGTCGCAGTTACAGGTTGTAGCCGCGTTCGTTGTGCTGAGCCAGGTCGAGGCCGACCGACTCTTCTTCTTCGTTGACCCGCAGGCCCATCACCAGGTCCAGCACCTTGAGGATCACGTAGGTGACGATGGCGGTGTAGACCACGGTGAAAATCACGCCTTTGGCCTGGATCCAGACCTGCATGCCGATATCGGTGACCGTGCCGAAGCCGCCCAGGGCCGGTGCGGCGAACACACCGGTAAGGATGGCGCCGACGATACCGCCGATACCGTGTACGCCGAAGGCATCCAGCGAATCGTCATAGCCCAGCTTGCGCTTCAAGCTAGTGGCGCAGAAGTAGCAGATCACACCCGAAGCCAGGCCGATCACCAGGGCGCCCATCGGGCCCACGGTGCCTGCGGCAGGCGTGATTGCGACCAGGCCGGCGACCACACCCGAGGCGATGCCCAGGGCACTCGGCTTGCCGTGGCCAAGCCACTCGGCAAACATCCAGCCCAAGGCCGCAGCGGCGGTGGCGATCTGGGTCACCAGCATGGCCATGCCAGCCGTGCCGTTGGCGGCGGCGGCAGAACCTGCGTTGAAGCCGAACCAGCCGATCCACAGCATCGCTGCGCCCATCAGGGTGTAGCCCAGGTTGTGCGGGGCCATCGGCGTGGTCGGGTAGCCTTTGCGCTTGCCCAGCACCAGGCAGCACACCAGGCCAGCGATACCTGCGTTGATGTGCACCACGGTGCCGCCGGCGAAGTCCAGCACGCCCCAGTCCCACATCAGTGCGCCATCACCGCTCCACACCATGTGCGCGATCGGTGCGTACACCAGGGTGAACCAGATGCCCATGAATACCAGCATCGCGGAGAACTTCATGCGTTCGGCGAAGGCACCGACGATCAGCGCCGGCGTGATGATGGCGAAGGTCATCTGGAAGGTGATGAACACCGCCTCAGGGAACAACGCGGTGGCCGAAGTCAGGCTGTCGGGCGTGACGCCGCTGAGAAATGCCTTGGAGAAGCCACCGACGAAGGAATTGAAGTTGAGCACGCCCTTTTCCATACCACTGGTATCGAAGGCCATGCTGTAGCCGTAGACGACCCAGAGAATGCTCATCAGACCGGTGATCGCGAAGCACTGCATCATCACCGAAAGCACGTTCTTGGAACGCACCATGCCGCCGTAGAACAGGGCCAGGCCCGGGATGGTCATGAACAGCACCAGCGCCGTAGCGGTCAACATCCAGGCGGTGTCGCCGGAGTTCAGCGCTGGGGCAGCTTCCTCTGCCAGGGCGAGCCCGGGCATTACGAGGGACAATAGGGCTCCTAGCCCTGCGATCTTACGCAGAGTCATGTTGTTTTCTCCTGGGGCGTTGGGTTTGGTGAGGCTTTTTTTGTTACTTAGATCGCGTCGGTATCGGTTTCGCCGGTACGGATGCGGATCGCCTGCTCCAGATTCACCACGAAGATCTTGCCGTCACCGATCTTGCCGGTGTTGGCTGCCTTGGTGATGGCTTCGATTACCCGATCAAGGTCCTTGTCGTCGATGGCGACGTCGATCTTCACCTTGGGCAGGAAGTCGACCACGTATTCAGCACCGCGATACAACTCGGTGTGGCCCTTCTGCCGACCGAAGCCTTTGACTTCAGTGACGGTGATGCCCTGCACGCCGATTTCCGACAGTGACTCGCGCACGTCGTCCAGCTTGAACGGCTTGATGATGGCTGTGACTAGCTTCATGAAACTCTCTCCCGATTTGGTGGACTTGCCCCAGGAAAACAAACCCGTCTCAAGTCTAAGCGCAGCGGTTGGCTTTGTAACGCGTCGTCGGCATCCGGCTCCGCGTGCGCACTGCCTGGTCACAAGGAACTGCATCAGTGCATGGCTCGTACAGGTCATTGCAGAAACCTTGCCAGTTCCACTAAAACGCCAGAAAACAGCGAGTTGCACGAAATAGTCGGGATTGGCCAGTCGCCAGCATTGAAAAGATGCACGATTTCGGTGCGCGCCGGCTTGGCCCACTGCGCGAAAAATGTGCAGTGCGCACTGCTTGCTCACTGGCCAAACCGCGTTTTGCTGCGTGTTACACTGCGGGTCATTTTTCAGTTTCAGTGGACAGCCGAACATGCTCGCGCCCAAAGCCCTTCTCGATGCCCTGAGCGACCAGGCCTCACGCCTGTTCAGCAGCGATACCGCCCAGCCCCGCGCCGAACTGGAAAGCCAGTTCAAAGTGCTGATGCAGGGTGCCTTCAGCAAGCTGGACCTGGTCAGCCGCGACGAATTCGACAGCCAGATGGTCGTGCTGGCCCGTACCCGCGCCCGCCTGGAGGCCCTGGAGAAGCAAGTCGCTGAGCTGGAAGCGCGGATGGCGCCGCCCAGCGAATAAGGCTCAGGCGGAGGCCTGCAATCGATCCTCGCGCCGATTACCTGGTTTCGGCGGTAACTCGCTGGCGTGCAGTGTGCCGCGGAACAGCGTCGCGCCGCACAAGGTGAACAGCGTCTTCACCCGGTTGTGCGAGTTGAGTATCTCAGCCTGGATATGCTCGATGTCGTTATCCGCCGGCTGCAATGCGACCGCACGGTTGATCCACTCGATGGCGGCGAAGCGGCTTTGCTTGCGCGTGCCCTGCCCTTGCATCCAGGCCAGCCCTAGTTCAGCACTGGCGCGAGCGGCAATACTGGCGTCCGGGTGCTCGACCAGCGCCTGCAAGTAGTCGACGGCTTCGGCCTGTTCCTGCGGTTCGCCGAACTGACGCAGCAGAATACCCAGCTGCAGACGCGCACTGGCAGCGGTCTGCATATCGCCCAACGCATCGTTCAACAATCGCCTGACGGCCAACATGGCACTGCGCTCATTCAAGGCTTCTGCGCTTTGCATGCGACGGCAGGCCAAGGTGTATTTCGCCTGCTTGCAACCGGTCTCTACCGCGCGCAACAACCAATAGTCGGCAGCACTCGCGTCCAGGTACTGCGCGGGGGTGTTGGGCAGCGCGCCTCGGTGCAGGTCATGAAGGCTAAGGGCAGCCTCTGGCAGGCTCAGCTCGGCACAGCGTTCATAAAGGTAGAACGCTGCCTCGTGCTGGTTGGCAGCCCAGAGCAGGCGTGGCACTTCAAGCACGTCCAAACCCGGCCCTTGGCGGCCACATTGGCGCTTTACCGCAGCCAGTGACCACACACGTGCCTGCTCGTTCGAGCACTGAAAACCCCACAGCCCAAACGCATGCCCAACCGCCCTCAACGCACAGGCGGCGGGGTGCGAGCGGCTCGCGCAGAGCTGCTCGATAGCGATACGAAAGGCCTGCTGGTCATCCTTCACTGCGTGGAACAGCATGACGCAGACAAAACTACGGAAGGGCTGGCCGATGCCCGGGACGAACCCAAGGTCAGGGTAAAGATTTACACTGACGGCAAAATCGCGCAGGGCGCCGGCGTAATCCTGCTGAGCACAACCACGCAAAGCACCACGCCAGGCCAGCAAGGTGGCACGCTCCCTGGGCCTGAGTGCTCGCAGCGACCACGCCTTGAAGACCTGCAGCCACACAGCGATCGACTGCGACTGGCCGGCATGCGGCAGTTCGAGCTGGTCCTCGATAGCCAGCCAGCGCAGTGCATTACGCTGTTCCTCGGGCCAACGCTCACACAGCGGCCCAATGGCCAGGGCGTCGATCGCGGCGTCACTGCCTCCCCAGCAGGGCAACAGGTAGGTTGCATAAGCCTGAATCGCTTCGAAACAGCCGGGGAATGCGCCAAGTGCTTGATGCAGCCAATAGTGCTGGACGTTTTCTCGCCCCTGCTCGGCCCGCTCGCACAGGCACGCCGGTAAGGCCTGAGGTAGTTCGGCCAGAGGTAGCAGGCCGTATTTCACCAGCAGCGGCGCTGCAGCCTCTTGCACCTCCACGTCGGCCTGAGCACAGGGGCTGAAGCGCACCGGCTGGCCGTCGAACAGGCCCAGCAACCAGCCTGGCTCCGCGAAATGCGCGCTGATCTTCAGCATGCCGATCGCCGCTGCCACGGGTTGGTTTGAGCGCCCCATGGCACGCAGCAGGTGCGCCGCGCCAATCTCGCAAACCTGTTCCGCCGCCAGCCGACGCTCGGCGCTGATGGGCTCGGTGTTGGCAGACTCGCGGATATGGCAGGCCCGGCTGAAACAATGAAAGCCCATCACCACCTGAGGGTGATAGGCCTTGGGGCAGGCATCGATCCAGGCCTTGAGGATCTGCGTCAGGGCCTTGTCACCCTGGCTGTCCCAATCGACCAGCATGTATCCTTCGACGGCCTCCAGGTAGGCCGGGAACTCGCCGGGCGGCGACTGCCGCCAGCGCACTTCGAGGATGTCGAAGAAGCGGTTGAGTTCAACGAATGCACTGGCCTGCACCAGTTCACGGATTGCCTGGCGAGTGCGAGTGAGCGTTTGCACGGGGCAATACCTCAAGTCCATTTGTAGGAAGTTGTGTTGCCATCCCATGGCAATCACAGTAGCCCTTCAACACTAAGCCATACCCTGGATCTGCGCAAAAATAATTGGATCCATTTGTGTCGGATTCTAAGAAAACCCAGGGGAAATACCTGACCTGAAAAACCAGGACGCACACTTATTGCGCTGATCGTGGCAGTCGCCGCTAAGCTTGCCCAAGCCGCAGGAAGCGGCCCCATTCCGCGACAATGGAGCGTCCATGTCACTTGCTCTCGTCCACAGCCGCGCCCAGGTCGGCGTGCAGGCACCGGCGGTCAGCGTCGAAACTCACCTGGCCAACGGCCTTCCCCACCTGACCCTGGTCGGCCTGCCCGAAACCACGGTCAAGGAAAGCAAAGACCGGGTCCGCAGTGCCATCGTCAATTCCAGCCTGGATTACCCAGCCAGGCGCATCACGCAAAACCTGGCTCCTGCCGACCTGCCCAAGGATGGCGGGCGTTATGACCTGGCCATTGCCTTGGGCATCCTCGCCGCGAGCGGGCAGGTGCCGGTGGCCACCCTCTGCGACATCGAATGCCTTGGCGAACTGGCGCTGTCCGGCCAGTTGCGCCCCGTGCAGGGCGTGCTACCGGCGGCGCTGGCGGCACGGGAAGCAGGCCGGGCGCTGGTAGTCCCGCGGGAGAACGCCGAGGAAGCAAGCCTGGCAGGCGGGCTGGTGGTGTATGCCGTCGGGCACCTGCTGGAGCTGGTCGCCCACCTGAACGGCCAAGTGCCCTTGCCGCCGTATGCCGCCAATGGCCTGGTCTTGAACAGCCGGCCCTACCCCGACCTCAGCGAGGTACAGGGCCAAATCGCGGCCAAGCGCGCCTTGCTGCTGGCGGCCGCCGGGGCCCATAACCTGCTGTTTACCGGCCCGCCTGGCACCGGCAAGACCTTGCTTGCCAGCCGCCTGCCAGGGCTGTTGCCGCCACTGGACGAGCGCGAAGCGCTGGAGGTGGCAGCCATTCAGTCAGTCAGCGGCCATGCGCCGTTGAACAGCTGGCCGCAACGCCCGTTCCGCCACCCACACCACTCAGCCTCGGGCCCTGCGCTGGTAGGCGGTAGCAGTCGGCCGCAACCCGGCGAGATCACCTTGGCTCACCATGGTGTGCTGTTTC